>CBIHQZ010000074.1:0-12060 GCA_966212315.1 uncultured Myxococcales bacterium | reverse complement strand
GCATCGCTTCGTCGCTCGCGAAACGCACCGCGTGGAGTGCGACGCCTTCGAAGCGGAGCGTGTCGTCGAGTGCGATCGATTCCATCGCGCGCTTCATCGTTAGCACACCCGCCGTCGCGTCCGGTCACACCCGCACGCGCTTCCATGCGCCCGATCGCCAGCGCACCGAGTACACGACCGCGCGCACGAACCAATCCATCGTGCTGCCGAGCCAAACGCCCATCAGCCCGAGACGCATCTGCGTCACGAAGAACCACGTCGCCGCGATGCGCACAGCGAGTGCGCCGACGAACGACACCACCAGCGCTTCGCGCGTCGCCCCGGCGCCTCGCATCGACTGCGCGAGCACCACGCCGATCGCCATCGGAATCTGCGCGAAGGCCGCCACCCGCAACGCACGCGAGCCCATCGCGACGATCGCCGCGTCGTCCCGAAACGCTCGCACCAGCGGCGCAGGGATCGCGAAGAACACGAGCCCGCACGCACCGAGAATCGCCGCGCAGAGCGCAGCCGAGAGCCATGCAACGCGGCGCGCGCCGTTCGCGTCGTTTGCGCCGAGCCGCTGCGCGACGAGAGCGCCCGCAGCCACGGCGCAACCGTCCGCGGTGAGAAACGAAATCGATTCGATCGAGATCAGCGCCTGATTCGCGGCCATCGACGACGCACCCAGCGTGACCACGAAGCCCACGAACGCGAGATAGCCCGCGTGGTAGATCACCTTCTCGCCCCACGATCCCCACGCCACTGCGAGGACACGACGCGCACCGGCATACGCATCGATTGCCGCGTTGCCGCGCAGTGCGACCGGTGAGCGACGCGAGAGAAGCATCGCGAGTCCGAGTCCCGACTCGAGCGCGGCCGCCACGAGACTCGCGAGCGCCGCGCCACGTGCGCCCATCGCGGGAAGTCCGAAGCGACCGAAGACCAACGCCCACGCGCCGATGATGTTCACCACGTTGGTGGCGATGCCGATCGCGAGCGGGGTGCGCGTATCGCCGGCCGCTTGCAGCACGGACATGGCGGTGAGCCCGACGAAGAAGAGCGGCATGCCGGGGAGTGACACGCGCAGGTACGATCGTGACACCGCGCGCACGGCCTCGCCGCCGCCGCGACCGAATGCAGCGAGCATCGGATCGAGCAGCACGAGCGAGAGCAGGCCGACCGTGAGCCCGACGAAGAGCGCGAGTGCGAACGAGCCGCGCGCCGCGCTGGATGCCGCGATCGGATCGCGCGCACCGACGGCGCGTCCCACCACCGCGACGGTGCCGACGGTAAATGCGCCGAACACGCTGAACACGGTCCACACGATCGGTCCCGCCGTCTGCATCGCCGAGAGGGCGTCACCGCTGTAGTGGCCGAGCACCAGGCGATCGACGAGGAATACCAGCGTCTGCAGGAGCGACGTGGCGATGGCTGGAAACGCGAGTCGCGTGACCGCGAGGAAGTCGCGATCGGCGCGGAGCGAAGCGAAGCGGCCGGTGGTCAACGAAGCGTCGATTCGATCAGCGGCGACACAGGCGGATGCGCGTTCCGTCCGCGGCGGACGCGCCCGTGTCGACGCAGTTCATTCCCGTCGGACACAGCCCGTCGTTGCACAGCTTCGAGCAGTAGTTCCCGAGATCGCAGAGCCCGGTGTAACAGTCGGCCGAGCGCGCGCACGATTCGTTCACCCACGCGCGTCCCGCGCCGTGGCACACGAAGTAGTAGTCGGTGCCACTCGCTTCCGGATAGCACCCGTACCCCGGGCCGCAGCCGCCGCGCGCGGTGCAGTTCTGATTGCAACTCGCCGGCGTCGTCGCGTCGTCGCACGCACCACTGCGGCAGAACACCGTGCCGGTCGCCGGGCATGTCGCACCGAGCGGATCGGCTCCGAGCACGTCGGCCGGCGGTACGCACACCATCTGCCCGCTGCGCGATTCACACGTGTACGCGGGCAGGCCCGGCAATCGCAGCGGACAATCCGACGCGCTGTTGCAGTTCGAAGTGCATCCCACCATGCCGCTGCCGCAGAAGCCGAGACCGCTGGGGCAGTCATTGGCGGTGTTGCAGGGGATCTCGATGTTCACGCACACGTGGCGCGCACCGACCGGCGCACACGCGAAGCCGGCCGGGCAATCCGACGCGCTGTTGCAATCACGCGTGCAGTGCGCGACGGCGCCGTTGCCGTAGCAATACTGCTGACAAGGCGCGGCGGTCGACGGGTTACACCCACGCACGCCGGTATCGTCGAGGGCGCATCGATTCGCGACGCACATCTGCCCGTCCGCGCAGTCATTGGTCACGCTGCATGCGCGCGTGCAGAAACGCGGGGCGCTCGCGGTGCAGGCGGCCGACGCGCAGTCGCTGTCACTCGCGCACGAGTCGAGGTAGCCGCGCGTGCCCGTGACGGGCGCATCGGCCGGCGGCGAGTTGTCCGGCGGGACGAACGTGTCGACGGGCATCGGCGTGTCGATCGGCGGCTGCACGTTGTCCATCGGCAGCGCCGTGTCGTGCGCGTCGATGCGTGCATCGGTCGCGTCCATGGCATCCGTCGCCACGTCGAGTCCGCCATCGGTGCTCGCACCGGTGCACATGCCGTTGATGTTGCATGTCTGCCCGGTCAAACAGTCGCGATCGGCGCTGCACTGCGACACGCACCGTGTCTCCACGCAGTACGCGTGTTCGGGGCAATCCGAGTTGAGCTGGCACTCGATGCGAACGCACGCGGGCGCGCCGACGACGAAGAGCGCGAAACACGCGGCGACAATCCAAGAGCGGTAAGCCATCACGCCGAGTGTACCGGCTCCCTCGCTTCGCATGCGCGTGCGATCGATCGCTCGTTCGGCCCGACTGCACGCTGCGCGTGAACGCGAGAAGTCGACGAGGGGGGTGGCGGTTCGCGCGAAGCTGCCCAACGATGTGGCTCGCGCCGAAGGGCGGAGCGCCAATCTGTGAGCTTCACCATTGATCAGTCATGCAGCGGTTGCGGCCGCTGCCTCGCGGTCTGTCCGACGCGCGCGATTCACGGCGAAGCCGGAAAAGCGCACGTGGTCGATCCGAAGGGATGCATCGATTGCGGCGCGTGCGCGATCGTGTGCGGCGAGGACGGGGTCGTTCGCGACGAACACGGCGAACCGTTTGCGTTGCAGGGCCTCTGCAAAGGCTTTCCGATGCGCGCGATCGTGCGCGAGGAAAAGTGCACTGGCTGCGGCGACTGCGTGACGGCCTGCCCGGTCGTCGCGATCGTTCGCGTGATCACCGGGGATCAGACGTTCGCGCGCGTCATCGAATCTCGCTGCACCGGCTGCGCGGTATGCAACCTCGAGTGCGACAAGGGCGCGATCGATCTGGTCTGTGCGATCACCGGCAAGTAACGAGCGCGAAGACCGCGAGTGATTCGCGCCGCCTCGTCTGACACACTGCGCCCGTCCATGGCCGACGAGAACGACGCGAAGACGGAAGCCCGCACGAACGCCGAGCCTGTGAGCGCGAAGACCAAGGCGCCGCTCGATCCCGGCGATCCGCTCACCCCCGCGATCGAAGCCATGGAGCGTGGTGACCTGCTCACGGCGAAAGGGCTCGCGCGCGAAATCGTCGGCCGCGCCGGCGTCGATCCCGCGGTGAAGACCCGCGCCGAGAACCTGCTCTCGCAGCTCGCGCCCGACAGCGTCACCGTGCTCGTGATGGTCGCGAGCGGGATTCTCGCACTCGCGCTCTACGCGATCTATCACCGCTGATTCGCGATGCTACGCTTGGGGTCGTGCTCCACCGCTTCGCTTCGCTCCCCGTTGCCGCACTGACGGTCGCTCTCGCTGCCTGTTCGGGCGCGCAATCACCGACGGCAGCGCAGCCCCGCACCGCGCGTGATTACTTCCCGCTCCATCGCGACGCTGCGTGGAGCTTCGATTCTCGTGACATGGCACCCGACGGTGCATCGAGCGGCCTCGTCGTCATGCGCGTCGTGCGCGACGACTCGTCCGGTGGGTTCTTCGTGCAGCAGGGCAACCGTGGCGCGCCCGCGCTCTACGAATTCGGTGAAGGCGGACTCACCCGCAACGGCGAGCTGATCATCGCGAATCCGATCGCAGAGGGCACGCGCTGGCAGGGCGCGAGCCGCGACGGCTACGTGATCCTGCACGCGGGACTCACCCGCACGGTGCCGGCTGGCACGTTTCGCAACGTGATCGAAGTGATTCACACCGCCGCCGACGCGACGCTCAACAACGGCACCGAGTACCGCGAGACCTACTACTACGCGCCCGGCGTCGGCCCGATCGAAGCCATCGTGCCGGTCATGATGCCCACCAACGAAGTGCGGCGATTCCACCTGACCCTTCGCGGTTACACCCTCGACGGCCAGATGTGACGCGCGCGGCTCGGCGCGATGCCGCTCGCGGGCTTGGGTCGCCCGTCACCTGATCGTCACCGCCGCGAAGTCGCGTCGCCGCCCTCAACCGGGGTATCACTCACTCTCTATGGACGGCCCCGGCGTCTCAAATCCCGCTTCGCACAACAGCGCAACGCATTCTTCTTCGAACGCGAACTCTTCGAACGCATCGTCGTCGGGCGCCAATGCGGCGACCGCTTCGATCGTGCCGAATCCGCCCGCGCCCCCGGATCCGCGGCTCTATCTGAATCGCGAACTCTCGTGGCTGGAGTTCAATCAGCGCGTGCTCGACGAAGCAGGCGACACCGCGGTGCCGCTGCTCGAGCGACTGAAGTTCCTCGCGATCGTGAGCACCAATCTCGACGAGTTCTTCATGATCCGCGTGGCGGGCGTGAAGCAGCAGCTCGCCGGTGAACTCGACGAACCGCAAGCCGACGGGCTGAGCCCGGCCGAGCAGTTGTCCGCCATCGCGAACCGCACCCATCGCATGGTGAACGATCAGTACACGCTCTACCGCGAGCACATCCGCCCGCGACTCGAAGCGAGCGGCGTCGTGATCGCGCCGCCGTCGACCTGGTCGCCCGAGATCGAGCAGCATCTGCAGGAGTACTTCTCGCGCGAGATCTACCCGGTGCTCACGCCGCTCGCGATCGATCCAGGGCATCCGTTTCCGCGCCTGCGCAACAAGTCGCTCAACCTGGCAGTGACCTTCGAGCATCAGGGCGAACGCGGTCTGGCCTACGCGGTCGTGCAGGTGCCGACGATCCTGCCTCGTCTCGTGCCGATCGATCTCAACAAGACGCGCTCGTTCGCATTGCTCGAAGATGTGATCGGGCGCCACGCCGGCGAACTCTTCCCGGGCCTGCGGGTGGTGGCGGTGTCGCCCTTCCGCGTGACGCGAAACTGGGATCTCGACCTCGACGAAGAAGAAGCGCAGGACCTGCTCGTCGCGATCCAGCAGGAGCTGCGGCGCCGCGATCGAGGCAACGCAGTGCGCATGGAAGCCGCGCACACGATGGAGCCCGGCATTCTGCAATTGCTCCGCAAGGAACTCCGTCTCGAGCGCGACGACGTCTATTCGGTCAACGGTCCGGTGCACCTCGGCGACCTGATGGCGCTCTACACCGACGATCGTCCCGACCTGCGCGATCCGCCCTTCACGCCGCAGATCCCGGCGGCGTTCCGTGATCAGGACGACATGTTCTCGGTGATCGCCGAGCGCGACGTGATGTTGCAGCACCCGTACGAGAGCTTCAGCGATTCGGTCGCCGAGTTCGTCGCACGCGCAGCGGACGATCCGAAGGTCCTCGCGATCAAGCAGACGCTCTATCGCGCAGGCGCGAACAGTTCGTTCGTGCGCTCGCTCGCCCGCGCCGCGGACAACGGCAAGCAGGTCACCGCGCTGGTCGAACTGAAAGCTCGCTTCGACGAAGAGAACAACATCCAGTGGGCACGTGCGCTCGAGGAGTCAGGCGTGCACGTGGTGTACGGGCTCATCGGACTGAAGACGCACGCCAAGGTGTGTCTGGTGGTGCGCCGCGAAGCAACGGGCCTCCGCCGCTACGTGCATCTCGCAACGGGCAACTACAACTCGTCGACCGCGCGTCTGTACACCGACGTCTCGCTCTTCACCGCACGCAAGGAAATCGGCGAAGACGCGACCGCACTCTTCAATCTTCTCACCGGCTACTCGGCCCCCGCGCAATGGAAGCGCTTGATCGTCGCGCCGCTCGGTCTGCACGAGACGGTGCTTTCTCTGATCCATCGCGAAGCCGAACACGCGCGCGCCGGCCGCCCTGCGCGGATCGTCGCGAAGATGAACGCGCTCGTGGATCCCGATGTGATCGACGCGCTCTACGCCGCTTCGCAAGCAGGCGTTCAGATCGACCTCATCGTGCGCGGCATCTGTTGCCTTCGTCCTGGGCTACCGGGGGTGAGCGAGAAGATCCGCGTGATCTCGGTCGTCGATCGGTTCCTCGAACACTCACGCATCGTGACGTTCGAAAACGGGGGCACGCCCGAGGTGTTCCTCGCGTCGGCCGACTGGATGCCGCGCAATTTCCATCGCCGCGTCGAAGTGATGTGGCCGATCGAAGACAAGGCGCTCGCGTCGTACGTGCGCGACGAGATTCTCGCGGTCTCGCTCGCCGACAATCAACGCGCCCGCGTGATGAAACCCGACGGCACCTACGAGCTGCGCAAACCCGCCGAGGGCGAACTGCCGCTCCGCTCGCAAGTTCGCTTCATCGAGATCGCCCGTGAACGAGCCCGTGCGAGCCGGCTCAGCATTCCGGCGTCGCCGTTCCGTCTGCTTTCCATCGCCGAGCGCGCCGAGGAACTCATCGGTGGAGCGAGCCCCGAGAGCGGCGGTACGCAGGGCGAGGAACGACACCGCCGCAAACGCCGCCGCGGACGCAACTCGTAGCGCTCGCTCGTCCGTGCCCCTTGCGTGCGAGCACCTCGCGCGCAATAGCTCCATCCCTCCGAGTGTCGTTCTTCCGCGCCGCGATCTTCTTCGGTCTCCTTGCGACGCTCGCAGCGCTGTCGATGATCTCACTCGGCCGCGCGATCGCACCGCGCCGGTTCGCGCAGCCACGCGCATTGCGGCGACTTCGCCTCGGGGCCGCCGCTGCCACCATCGCGATCGTGTTGCTCGAAGCGTTCGCGCGGAGACACGCCCCCGTCGGTGGCGGCTGGTTCCGCGTCCCCGTCGCACTCGCGCGCGTGCTCGTGTTCGGCGCGTTGATGACCGGCATTCTCCTGCGCTTCGTGCGCATGGCGGAGTGGGTGCTCTTTCGCTTCGCGCGCAAGCCCACGGCGCCTTCGCCGAGTGAGGCCGCGCCTTCCCCGGTCGAAGCACTGACCCGTCGCGAAGCCTTCGCGCGCGCGGGTGCATTCACCGTCGCCGGCATCACGGCATCGGGCATGTCGTTCGGCGGGCTCTACGCCGCGCGCGATCTGCAGGTGCGCGATATCGAGATCTACATCCCGGATCTCCCGCCGACGCTCGAGGGCCTCACGCTCGTGCAGCTCACCGACCTGCACGCTGGCATCTTCACGGGCCCGCGCGATTTCGGCGCCGTCGTCGAACGCACGCGCGCGCTCCGCCCCGATCTCGTGGTGCTCACCGGCGATCTGCTCGACAACAATCCCGCGCACGTTCCCGACGCGATGCGGATGTTCTCGCAACTGCACGGGCGACTCGGTCGCTACGCGATCCTCGGCAATCACGATTACTACACCGGGCACCGCGCCGTGCTCGATGGCTTGCGCCGCAGCGGGATCACGCCGCTCGTCAATCAGGGCATCGTGATTCCGTCGGGCACGCGGCATCCAGGGCTCGCGCTGCTCGGCGTCGACGACGTGATGGCGCAACGCACGTTCCCCGATCGCCGCCCCGATCTCGATCGCGCCCTCCGCGACGTCCCCATCGACGCGCCGCGGATTCTCCTCGCCCACAATCCGACCTTGTTCACCGAGTACGCAGGCCGTGTCGCGCTGCAACTCTCCGGACACACGCACGGCGGGCAGATCAATCCCGCGTCGATCACGCGTCTCGTGCTTCGTTACGTTTCAGGCCGCTATGAGCAGAAAGGCTCGGTGCTCTACGTATCGAACGGCAGCGGACTCACCGGTCCGCCGGTGCGATTGAACGCGCCGCCCGAGGTCGTGCGCATCGGGCTCACGGGACGCCGGCGCGGGTAGCCATCGCACCCGCCCACACCGCACACACTCGCCGTGCCGCATCACGAGTCGCTTCCCGAAAAGCCACGATCCCGCGCGCGACCGCGTGATATGCTCGCTTCCACGACGTCGCGACCGGATCAAACGAGATCCGATCGACCGTGAGGTGACGAAGTGACAGTGAAGGGTACCGCAGCCGTCCCCGCTCCTCCTCCTCCCCGCACCGGCGCGGCGAAGCCGGCCGATCCGTACATCGGCCGCGTCGTCGCCGGACGCTATCGACTGGAAACGCGCCTCGGTGAAGGCGGCATGGGCGTCGTGTATCGCGCGCGCCACGTGCTCATCGATCGCGTCGTCGCACTCAAACTCATTCGCCCGGATCTACGCGGCGAATCGCACCTGCGCGCCTGGATGCTGCGTGAAGCGCGCGCCGCGAACCGCGTCGATCACGCGCACATCATCGACATCCACGACATCGGCGAGACGGAGGAGGGCGAACTCTATCTCGTGATGGAGTACCTGCTCGGCGTCCCGCTCTCGAGCGAGATCGCCAAGGGTCCGTTCCCGATCCAGCGCGCGGTCGACATTCTCGAGCAGATGTCCGCAGCACTCGGACGCGCGCACGACCTCGGCGTGGTGCATCGCGATCTCAAGAGCGACAACATCCAGCTCACCAATCGCGGCGGGCGCAAGGACTTCGTCAAGATCCTCGACTTCGGACTGGCGGCCCTCGCGCGCGATCCGCGACTCGCACCGAAGGGCGCAGTGTTCGGAACGCCCGAGTACATGTCGCCCGAACAAGCGCGCGGTGAAGAAGCCGGTGCGCAGAGCGATCTGTACGCGCTCGGCATTCTCTTCTTCGAGATGGCGACCGGTCAGCTGCCGTTCCGCTCGCACGATCGCGAGCAGCTCCTCGAGATGCAGCGCACGGGCTCGACGCCGAATCCGCGCAGCCTTCGCCCCGACCTTCTTCCGGCCGCCGAATCGATCATTCTCAAGCTCCTGCAGAAGTCGACGGAGAAGCGTTACAAGGACGCGCACCATCTCTCGGAAGACCTGAAAGCACTGCAGCGCTCGTTCCCCTCGTCGCCGTGGGAACTCGTGCAGTCGGGTGATCAACCGATAAGCGCACCGCAAGCGCCCCCCGCGCCGAGTGCGGGCGTGGCCGAATGGGCAACGCGCGCAGCGCATTTCGCGCGCATGGTCGCGCGTGCGTATCCCGCCAGCGATCCGCCGCCGGACGTGGGCCACGCGCTCGATGAAGCGTGGCGTCTCGCGTCGCGTGCTTCGCGACTCGAAGGTGAAGTGGCTTCGCTGCTCCGCAAACTCGAGGCGCTGGAGAAGCGCGGGCGGGCATTGCGCGCGGAAATCGGCCGCAAGGTGGAAGAACTCGCGCACGAAGAATCGCGCGTGCTTCGCGATGCGTCGGCCGAGGGCGAGATCGTGTCGGCGCTGCGCGACAAGATGGCGCAAGGCGAGCGTCTGATCGCGCAGGCACGCGCGCAGGTCGAAGCAGCGGAACGATCGGGTGTGCAGGGCGCGGCGCTCAAGCCGCTCTACATGCAGCTCGGTGGCGCGCAGTCCGCGGTCGAAGCACGCCGTGAATTGCTGACCGAGCACGAGGCCCGCGCGAATCGCAAAGATGGCCAGGCCCGCGACCTGCGTCGGCAGATCGAAGAGCTGCGCGGGCAGTTGTCCCGCTACGCCGAGGCGATGGAAGAAGATCTCTCGCAAGGACGCGAGCGCGTGTCGGCGCGCACGCGCGAAGGGATCGGCTTCGAGAAGGCGTTCGCGGAGGCGAGCGATGTACTGCTTCGTCACCTGCGCGGCCGCCCCGAGTGCCGCGATCTGTTCGAAGAGCTGGCCCGCGAAGCGCGAAAGAACGACCCGCAGGCCAGCGGTCAGCCCGACTCGAGCGGCAGCGCGAGCTGATCGGTCGATTCAACGCGGCGCGCGCGCCGCTTCCACCCTTCGCGCGAATTCCTCATAGGGCATCGCCCCCGCACGCAGCCGGCCGTTCACGAAGAACGCCGGCGTGCCGATGCGTGCGTGCGTTTCGTCGGCCGCCGCGATGTCGTCGGCGATCGCATCCGCGTGCGTGTGACGATCGAGCGCGGCACGGAAGCGAACCAGATCGAGCTGCGCTTCGGCCGCGTACCGTTCCAGATCCGCGCGGCCCAGTGCATCGCGGTGCGCGTAGAGCAGCGCCGCGTAGCGCGCGAACCCGGCATCGCCTTGTTGCGCGTGTGCCTCGCGGGCGGCCTCGGCGGCGAGTTGCGCGTGCGGGTGGAACGGCAGCGGGTAATCGCGATGATGGATCACCACCTCGCCCGCGTGCTCGGCGAGCAAGCGATCGATCGTCGGCTGCACCCGCGCGCAGAACGGGCATTCGAAGTCGCTGAACATCTCGATCACGACGGGCGCTCCCGCAGTGCCGAGCGTCGGCGCATGCGGATTCGCGCGCACCGAATACGTGCGCTCGGGCGGGCGAGGAGCAGCGATCGGCGCCGCCGTCATCGTCACGTACGCCCGCTCGGGCGGATCGATCGTCCGTGCCCGCGCCAGGACCGCGTCGACTGCCGCAACGAACTCACGCTCGGGTCGTGCGCCGGTGATCCAGGTGCCGTTGATCGCGAACGCCGGCGTGCCGTTCACGTGCAGCAGGTTCGCGAACGCGAGATCCGCACGCACCGCATCGCTGTGAGTGTGCTGCTCGAGCGCGCTGCGAAAGCGCGGGATGTCGAGCTGCAGTTGCTCGGCATATCGCACCAGATCGTCGGACTCGAGGTGCTGCTGGTTCGCGAAGAGCACATCGTGCATCGCATAGAAGCCCTCGTTGCCGCGCTGCGCGAACGCCTCGCGGGCGGCCTCGGCGGCGAGCTGCGCGTGGTGATGGAACGCGAGCGGGCAGTCCTTCCATACGAAGCGGATCGATGCGCCGTATCGTTCCGCGAGCGCGCGCATCGTTGGCTGCACGCGCGCGCAGAAGGCGCATTCGAAGTCGGCGAACTCCACCACCGTGACGAGTGCGCTGTCGGAGCCGCGGCGCGGTGAATTGCCGACCGGGATGATGTCGGAGTCGCCCTGCGCGAGGAGTGCGCGACTCGCCGGCGGCGGCGCGGTCGCGAGTTCGAGATCCGCCGGTGGCGCCTCGCGCAGGGATGCGCATCCGGCCGCCGTGAGAACCGCGAGACACAACGCTTTCCAGTTCGACCGCATACAGGACGCGAATTGTAGCCGAGCCGTGCCCACGAACGGGCAGCGAGTCGCTATTGACTCAGTGATCATTAGTGGCAACACTATTGACCATGCGATTGAAAACCACGCCAGCCGACGCCCCGCCCCCGGCTGCGCGCCGGCGTTTGTCGGAAGCCGAGCGACGCGAACAGATTCTTTCGGCCGCGTTCGAGATCGCGCGCCGCGACGGGCTCGATGCTGTCACCGCACGCAACGTCGCCAAGGCCGCGGGGTTGTCGAACGGGCTGGTGTTCGTGCACTTCGAGACGACCGAGGCGTTGCTGGTCGCGCTGGTCGACTCGGTCACCGACGCGATACTCGCCAAGGTGCACGCGCCGCAGGCCTACGCGCCGCTCGCGCCCCGCGAACGCCTGCTCGGATTTCTCTCGGATCGACTGCGCAACCTCGATCAGGCCGACGAGCGCGCAATGGTCGAACTCCTGCTCGAAGTCTGGGTGCGCGGACTACGGCGCGATGCCGCGCGCGGCCGGGTGCGCGGCGCCATCGAGCGCTACCGCGCGGCGTTCGTTCCGCTCGCGCGCAACGCGATCGAGTGCTCCCCCGAGCGCTTTCACGGCGTCACCGCCGACTCGCTCGCGCACGCCGCGGTGAGTCTCGTGATCGGCGCAGCGCTGCAAGCCATCGCGTCGCCGAAGTCGTTCGACCACGCTGCCACGCTCGCCACGTTGCGCGCGCTGCTCCTGCCCGACGCTTCCGCTCCCTCACGGAGGACCTCGTGAAACCAACTCGCTTCGCCCGTCCGCGCGCCGCAC
>CBIHQZ010000073.1:0-12107 GCA_966212315.1 uncultured Myxococcales bacterium | reverse complement strand
CGCCGGGCGCACGCGCGTGACGGGCGGCGTCGGAGGGAGAGGGGCGCGCGGCAGCGGGGGGTGAGGTCGATCCGAATCCCAGCCCGTCGCTACTGGCAGCCGCCGCACGTCGAGCAACACGACGTACACGCGGTGCTCCAATGGCAGGTCGAGAGACACCACTGTCGCCCGCACGCGCACGCCGAGCACGAACGATTGTTCGCGCCTGCCCGGTACTCGCAATTGTTGCCCGTACGCAGCGAGCACGCGGCCCACTGGCACGACGAGTTGCACACCTGCTGCGAACACGGATCGCACGAGCCCGCACGCGTAGCTCCGCGGGCACACGCGCCCTGCCCCGTGCACGTTCCCCACGTACACGCCGCGGTGCACGTCTGCGTTCCGCAGTTGCCACACGCCTGCGTCTGACCCGGCATGCACGCGCCTTCGCCCGTACACGTTCCCCAGCCGCACGAACCCGAGCACGTCTGCGTGCCGCAGCGACCGCACGGCTGCGTAGCGCCCGCCGTGCACGACCCCGTGCCGCCGCACGTGCCCCACGTGCACGACGCGGAACACGTCTGCGAACCGCACGTTCCGCAGGGCTGCATGTCGCCTGCCGCGCACTGGCCTTCGCCGGTGCACGCGCCCCACGTGCAGGTCGACGCCGAACAGGTCTGCGTCCCGCAGTTTCCGCACGGCTGCATGTCGCCGGGAAGGCACTCGGCGCTCGGGTCGGAACCGCATCCGCCGTCGGTCTCGACGATCGGCTGATCGTCGACGAACTGCACGTCTTCGCCCTTCTGCACCGCGTCTAGCAGCTCGAACACGTCGTCGGGATTCGTTCCGAAGTCGACACCGACCACGTCGCGACGCGTGCGCCCCGAGTCGGCGTTCGGATCGTCGCCGACGGCGCAGGCACCGGTCGCGAGAGCGAGCGCCGCGCAGATCGCGAAGACGCGTGACGATCGCGGACGCGGCAGCGAGGTGCGTCGAGCCATAAGCGATGACCATGCTACCCGACCCGTTCGCGCGTCGCATCTTTCCGTGGCGCCCGGTGCACCGCAGTCGTGATACTCGCCGCGCACTCACACGGGAGAAGTCCATGTTTCCACGACGACGGCTGGGGCGATCGGACATCGAGATCAGCGGCATCGGACTCGGCTGCTGGCAGTTCTCCGAGGGAAAGGGCCTCGTCGGTGGGTACTGGCCCGCCCTCGCCCCCGAACTCGTGCGTGACGTCGTGGGCAAGAGCATCGAGCGCGGCGTCAACTGGTTCGACACCGCCGAGGCGTACGGCAAGGGCGCCTCGGAACATGCGCTCGCGAGGGCCTTGCGCGACAACGGTAAGCAGAACGGCGACGTCATCGTTGCGACGAAGTGGTGGCCGTTTCCGCACACCGCCGCGCATCTGCGCGCGACGATCGGTGATCGCATCGCGTGCCTCGAGGGGTTCGCGATCGACTTGCATCAGGTGCATCAGCCGGCCGGTTTCTCGAGCGTCGAAGACGAGATGAACGTGATGGCGTCGCTGGTGGCCGAGAAGAAGATTCGCACCGCCGGGGTGAGCAACTTCGACGCGAACAAGATGCGGCGCGCGCACGCGGCACTGGCGAAGCACTCGCTGCCGCTCGTTTCGAATCAGATGAAGTACAGCCTCCTCGATCGGCGCATCGAGTCGAACGGCGTGATGGCGGCGGCGAAGGAACTCGGGATCACGATCATCGCGTACTCACCGCTCGAGCAGGGCATGCTGACGGGGCGCTTTCACGACGATCCCTCGCAACTGAAGAACCTCTCGGTCGGTCGCAAACTCGCGATGCGGCGAATGGGAATCGAGCGAACGCGTGCGGTGGTCGATGCGCTGCGCGAGATTGCGAAGTCACACGACGCGACGCCGCCGCAAGTGGCGCTCGCGTGGATGCTGCAGTTCCATGGCGACACCGTGGTGGCGATTCCGGGTGCGTCGAGCGTGCGGCAAGCCGATCAGAATGCGCGCGCGATGGAGATCGTGTTGAGTACGAGCGAGTTGAAGCGCATCGACGAGCTGTCGCGCGCGTTCATGTGAACTGCCTCAGGGACGCAGCGACACGACGAACGTCCCTGCGATGCGATCGTGCACGCAGCGGTACGACGAATCGAACATCGGGATGAGGTCCGCGAGGAACACGGCGCCGACGAAGAGACTCGCGAGCATGGTCGAGAGCGAGCCCGGTCCCGATGCGAGATGGGACGCGACCGGAATGAGCGCGATCACGTGCAACGGAACCGCGCGAAGCACGACCCCATGGAGCGCGCCCGCACTGCGACCGTCCGCGAGGGCGATGCGGAGCCCGACGATCTTCTTGCCGAGCGACTGACCACTGGAGGCGATCAGCGACCACTGCACGAACAGCGGTACGAGTGACGTGATCTCCGAGAGCACCGGCGACGGCGCGGTGATTCCGAGCTGCGCGAAGAACGGATCCGGGGTCGACGGGTCGAGATGGAGCGCGACGCCGATGACGGCGAGGAGCGTGCCGACGACGAAGTTGAAGAAGCCATCGAGAAGCGCCGCGAGGAAGCGTTCAGCGCGCGTGGCGAGTCGCTTGCCTTCGTTCTCGGCGCGACCGGCGGGTGCTGCAGGCGGTGCGTTGTAGGGGTTGTAGAGATCCGGCGCGGTCATCGAGCAGGGAGTGTAGCGCGGGGAGCCGATGCGTCCGCGCCCGACGCGAATCGTCGGGCTCTGCGTTTCAGGCCGACGAAGGTCGGCCGCGCAGTGCACAGCCACGGGATTCACCCCGTGGAGTTAAGCGTGCCCCAGGGAGCGATCGGCTCAGATGTGCGAAGGCACAGGCTCGTGCATGCCTTCACCGCGCAGGTCCGAGATCACCAGGCGCGTGAGCAGATCGTTGAAGCGCTCCACCGCGACGCGATCGGTGTCGGCTTCCATGTGCGGCGCGCCGATGCCCGATTCGTCCGTGAGATACACATACGGCGTCGTCGTCATCGAGCCCATCGCGCGGAACAGGAACTCCACGTTGCGATCCGATCCGCTCGCCGCGACCGGGAGCAGACGAATCCCGCGGCGCGAGGCGTCGTTCATGGCCTGCGTCCAGTTGTAGTTCTCGTCCGCGTACGGCTGCGGCGGTGCATCGGCGATCACGACCAACACGCGCGACGCCGGCCCTTCGCTCCACTCCATGCCCGTGAGCGCAGCTTCGAGCCCCGCGTTCATGTCCTCGGGATAATCGCCGCCACCGCTCGCGACCACTTGCTGCATCGTCGTCGCGAATCCGCCCACGTTGGTGGTGAACGGAATCTGCTGCACCACGATCTGATCGGTGCGGTCGCGGTAGAACGTCGCGCCGACGCGCACGTGCGTTCCCGGTGACGCGGCTTCGATGCGCTGCACGATGCTCGCGACCTCACGGTTCACGTAGCGCAGCTCGTCGCCCATGCTGCCGGTGACGTCGATGAGGAACTGCAGATCGAGTGCGGTCGGCGCCGGATTCACGACGGCCGGCAACTGCACCACCACGTTCGGTCCGTCGCCGGCGGGGGGCACGTCGAACTGCGCGTCGATCGCGACGTTCTCGACCGACACGTGCGCGCTTGCACGCCCCGCGAATCCGTTGGCGGCGACGCTCGGGAAGAAGTCCCACGTGCCGTCGGAGTGCGTGTGCGCGACTGCTTGGAGCCCCTCGCCCGACAGCGCGATCTGCGCGTCGTTCACCGGCCGTCCCTGCGCATCGACGACGCGGAACCGAACGCGGCGCGACATGTCGAGGCCGAGCGTCTCGGCTTCGCCGCCGTGACGCGAGAGGTAGCCGAGATAGTTGTCGCGTCGATCCGCATCGCCCACGGACGCCGCGGTGAGAAGGTTCGCGGGGGCCTGCTGCTCTTCGATCACCACCGGCGCGACGACGACCGGCGGAGGTGTCGTCACGGTGATGGTGACAGTGGTCGGAGGCGGCGGCGGACGCACCGGCATCCGCTGCATCGGCATCGGCGCGACCGCGGGTGCACCGGCGGATCCACCGTGCGGCGAAGGTGCCGGCATCTCGGCTTCGTCGGCGGCAGCCATCGATTCCATGCGCCGCGTGCCATCGTGATGACGGGCCGTCGGCGCGGACGCCATGTTGCCCGCCGCTTCACCACCGCCGCCGCTGCTCCCCGTCGTCGCGGTCGTCCGCGGACGCACGCCCGCCTGCGCGAGTCCCGGACCGCTGCGTCCATGACCGACCGATGTCGTCGACGCCGCAGCCAGCGTTCCGTTCGCCGACGGCGTCGCAATCGTCACCGGCGGTGAAGCGCCGCGATCGCCGGGCACCGCGCGTGTATCGCCCGCACGCGCCACCGTCCCGGCGCCGCGCACGATGTACCCGCCCTCGGCCGGCATCGCGGCCGTCGTCGATGGCGTCGCAGTACTCGCCGTGGTCGTCACGACCGGCGATGCGGTCGGTGTTGCGGGCGGCGTCGACAACGATGTCGCGCGCGATCCACCGCGGCCACGCACCGTGACCAGCGTCGGGGCCGCGTCGTGCGACGCGCTCGTGGGCGCCGATCGATTCACGTTCACGACAGGGCCGTGCGTCGCCACCGTCACGGTGTTGGTTCCGTTGCGCGCGCTCGTGCTCGACGTGCTCCCCGCCCCGCCCGAACACCCCGCCACCCCGAGCGACACGACCGAGAACCACGAGAGCCACGACGACGTACGACGCATGAGAGCCTCCACACAACGCGACCGGTAAGGGCTTCGACGGTTGCCACCCGCAAAAGATTTGGCGCGATCGTGCACCCCTCGCGGGCGCGGGGGAAATCGCGGGATTTCAGTGATCGACCGAGTGCGTCACGACGCGTCACCAAGCGGGTTGTGCGCTGGGCCGAACGCGGCAACCATGCGCGGCGGTGGAGTCACTCGGATACGCACTCGCGGTCGCGCTGCTCGCGCTCGTGCCGTCGCTCGGCGGGGAGCGGGCCAAGAGTTACGGCGCGTACATGGCGAAGGCGTCGCTCGAGACGGGCGCCGATCCGTGGGTGCTCCTCGCGATCGGGCGAATGGAGACGAACTGGAACGCCGACAACGTGGGGGCGTGTTGTGGCGGGGTGATGTCGATCCGCTGGGCGGGGTGGGCGCACTGGGCGGAGGCGCACGGGTACGGGACCGATCACGCGACGCTGAGAAACCTCGCGCGCGATCCAGAGCGATCGATCTCGCTCGCGGCGCATGCGCTGATGGCGTTGCGCACGCAGTGCGGCGCGCGGCGGAGCGCGGTGCTCGGGGCGTATCAGAGCGGCACGTGCGCGACGAACGAGTACGGACGGCGCGTGACGCGGATCGCGGCGCGGTATCGCGCGCGCTACGGCGCGGTGATCGCGCGCGATGCGCGAAGGCGGCGGCGGGTGGCGGTGGTGTTTCCGGGGGTGACGTGGAGCTTCGGCGAGCGAGTCGCGCCGTTGGCGCGGACGGAGGCGACGGAGGCGGTGGGGCCGTGATGGGGATGACAGCGTGCTGTCATGATGGGGAAGTGCGTGATCGGCGCCGCTGCGACCCCGGCCGCGTTTAGGTTCAGGTTCGAGTGGGGAGACGGGTGCACGCAGGCCTTGCACCGAGGGGCCGTCGGGGTTAGAGATGCCGTCCCTGGCGCGAGCCCGGGAACGGAGGCGTGGCCGAGTGGCCTAAGGCGGCGGCTTGCTAAGCCGTTGTAGGGGTAACCCTACCGAAGGTTCGAATCCTTCCGCCTCCGCTAGCAGTTCGTGGTGAGCACGGGAGTTCCGACGATGGAGGGGTCGTCGCCAGCCCGGTCGCCAAGCCATTCGATCACCATGCGCTTGGCCGGGGTGATCCGCGAGGGCGTCGGCGTCCACAACGTCACCAGCGATCGGCGGGAACACGCGACCGAAGGTGATCGAGATCGCTGATTGATGCTCCTGCCGGTCGCGAGACAGCGGCGTCTCCAATTTCTCTTGATACGCGCGGTTGCGATGCGGAATATGTCCGCCCATGTCCCGAATTTCCTCCGGCGACCAACGGCGAATCGCCGCGATCACGGAGCAACTCGGGACCTTCCGTCCAGGCGAGGCTTCGGTAGTTCCCGGGCTACTCGGCGACATCGCCGCACTCCTGCACAGCGAACACGTCGTCACGTACGCAGCGACGCCCGGCACCGCCGGGGCCACGCTCGACTACGCATTCCGCACGCCTGCGGCGAGCAGGTTCGAGGCCTGTTTCCGCGCCGTGTCACCGCCGGCCCGCTACGGCTTTTTCAATCCGACACGTCCCGAAGTCGAACAGAGGAACAGACCGTTCAATCTCGAAAGACTGACTCGTTTGACGAGGGGCGCCTCGTCGGCTCTGTTCGACAATCTTCCGCGATTCGGCATGCCGACAGACGACCAGCTTCGCGTCCTTCTTTGCGATGGACCCTCCCTGCTCGGGCTCGTGAGCGTCTTGCGAGACCGTCGTTTCGACAAGAAAGAACAAACGCTCTTCGCGAAGCTGGTTCCCGCGCTCCAACGCCGGCTCAAGCTCGAACGGGACCTCGCGTCTGCGACCCTGCACCGCGCCGCGATGGAGGCGGCACTCGAATCCGTCAGCGCTCGTTTCACTGTCACTCGTTTGTGCAGCGACGGCGAACCGGCCGCATGGCTTGCCATCGAACGGTGCACCGACACCGCGGCGGCCAGGGCGAAGGCGAGATCCGTCCTCGCCGCGCAGCGCTACTCGCTGACGAAGCGCCAACGCGAGGTGCTCGAATTGTTGGTCCAGGGGATGGCGAACAAGTCGATCGCCGCCGCACTCGGTTGCGTCGTGTCGACCGTCGAAATCCACGTCACGGCGATCCTCGAGCGCGCGCAGGTGGATAGCCGCGCGGCACTGGTGGCCAAGTTCTGGACCGAGTCCTGATCATGTCCCGGATTTCTGCGGACGACGTCCGGCGCATCGCAGCGATCACGGAGCAACTCGAGACGCTTCGAATCGGGAAGGCATCGGTAGTTCCCGCGCTGCTCGGTGACGTCGCGGCGCTCCTCCGGAGCGAGCACGTGGTGACGTACGCGACCACCCCGGGATCAACGGAACTCGTGCTCGACTTCGCGTACTTCACCCCGGCCGCGCGAGGATTCGAGGCTTGTTTCCGCGCCGCGTCTCCGCTTCCTGGCCGCTACGGATTGTTCAATCCGAACCGACCGGAGCCGGGACAGCGGAACGCGCCGTTCAACCTCGAACAATTGACCCGCAAGATGGGTCCGCCGACGCCGCTCTTCGAAAGTCTGTCGCGATTCGACATCCCGAACGACGATCAGCTTCGTGTCCTCTTGTGCGACGGACCTTCTCTGCTCGCCCTCCTGAGCGTCGTGCGGGACCGTCCCTTCGATACGAGAGAACAAGCGCTGTTCGCGAAGCTGGTCCCCGCGCTCCAACGTCGCTTCAAGCTCGAACGGGACCTCGCGTCGGCAACGCTGCACCGCGCCGCGATGGAGGCGGCCCTCGAATCCGTGAGTGCGCCAGCCTTCGTCGTTCTCGCGGGCCTGCGGATCGCGCACGCCAATGCGGCGGGGCGGATCCTGTTCGAAGGGGATCACGATGCGCTGATCGATGACCTCCGCGCGTCGATCGCGAAAGACACTCCGAGGGCTCGGTTCACCGTTACCCGTTTGTGCAGCAGCGGTGAGCCGCGCGCATGGCTCGCCGTCGAGCGGTGTGTCGACACCGCCGCCGCCCGGGCGAAAGCGAGATCTGTCCTCGCGGCGCAGCGGTACTCGCTGACGGCGCGGCAACGCGAAGTGCTCGAACTGTTGGTTCAGGGGATGGCGAACAAGTCGATCGCCGCTGCCCTCGGCTGCGCCGTGTCGACTGTCGAGATCCACGTCACCGCAATCCTCGACCGCGCGGGCGTGAGCAGCCGCGCAGCGCTCGTGGCGAAGTTCTGGACGGAATCGTGACGGTCCGAGGCGTCAGAGAAGCGTCGAGATCCGAGCCACGAACCGCGCCGGGTCGACAAGATGCGGGTAGTGGCCGTAGTCGTTCCATACCTCGATCTCGGCTTGCGGAACGCGCTCACGGAGCCATGCGACGTACCCGTCGCCAGGATCGCTTCCGTGCAGCGCAAGGTACGGCGCCGCGATCTTGCGACACGTGACGGTGCTCTCGAGTTCGAGCGCTTCCGCCGTCCGATCGAAGAGCGGTGCCCACACGCCAGCGGCGACTTCCTGGACCATGCGCGATCGATAGGCCGCCAGCTCGCGGATGACGTCAGCAGACAGCCGCGAACCAATCAGCGAGTCGAGCAGTGCGTTCATCGTCGGACCGAATCGAGCCGGGTCACGAACCGGTTCGGCAACCGAGTCGAGCATCGGCTTCATCGCACCGAGTGCGACTACTTGATCAATGTTGACGACGGAGCGCGTCGGAATCGCCGCGGCGACGAGGGTCGCGACGTAGCCGCCGAGGGAGTGGCCCACGAGGGCGGGCCGCTCGATGCCGAGTTCTGCGATCACCGCGAGCACGTCCGAGGCAAGCGATGTCCCCCCGTAATCGCTTGCCCGCTCGGACTCACCATGACCGCGTGTGTCGATGCGAACGCATTGGAATCCGCGCGCCGCGATCGCCGGCGTGATGCGATCCCAGGTGCGGCGATCGAACGTGATGCCGTGGAGAAAGACAACGCTCGGCCCATGTCCGGTGACGTCGTAAGCGATGCGGGTTCCGTCCGGTGCGCGAGCGGTTCTGGTGGTGGTCATGAACCGGCGCACCTTAGTTGTCGGCGGAGGGGACCGGCAACAGCGACGGCGGTTCGAGCCCCACCTCACGACAGGCGCCATCTCGTGGACGCGAGGACGAGCACCCTCTCACAACCGACAGCGTCATCGCGCGACACCTCTATCGATGAAGTACGATCCCGCCTGGCTGTGGGTCACTACATCCACGCCTTCCTCGGATCTCGCGCCACGCTCGTATTGCTCGCGTCATGGTCCGCGCGATTCCTTCACGTCACGCGATTCCCGCGCGCGTTCTCCCTCAGCACGTCGGCGACGAGTTTCACGCACGGCGCGCAGATGCGCGCGTGTTCGCCGCGAATCAATTCGCCCTCACGTGGCTGACGGCAGAAGCCGCATCGCGCTTCGGCCTCGCGGTATCCGTGCGGCGTCGCCTGGGTGGTTGCGCGCGGAGCGAACTGCCACCACCGACGAAAGCCGCGGACACCGTGGCGTCGCAGCGCGCTGGTAGCGAGTTCGTTGCACTCGTTGCAGATGCTGACGCCGGGCCCCGCGACAAGGAAACCGATCTCCTCGACGCGCCGGCGGCAGAACGCGCACTGGCGCTCCGGGCCTTCGAAGTCGAGGGTCGCGGATCTCGCGAAGGAGACGTCGATCACGCCGCGAGTCTACGGGCGATCGTGAAGGGATCTGTTGCGATTCAGTGAGACGTAGCGGCCCTGAGTGCGCATCGATCCGCGACGCGACGTCGTTGTGCCCCGTGATCCCACCATGCGCGCCGCGGCGTCCAAGCCGTCGAGTGCGGAAGGCCGGCGGGGGACGGTATTAGCTTTCTGACATTTCGGGCCGTGCCCAACCGCGCGCATCGAATGCGTTTCGCAGCCTCTCTCCCGCGCGATTCGCCTCTCAACCGCTCACGGAGAGAAATGACAGAAAGCTAATACCGTCCCCCCGCGCTCGCCCGCGGCGCACTCACCCGCGCATCGAGAAGCCGCACCACGTAGTCGGCCGTCTGCCGCGCGCGCGCTTTCAATGCCGGCACGCGCTGGGCGATCTCTTCGCGGATCGTCTCACGCGCGTCCCACGAACGATCGATGTGTGCGAGCAGCTGACCGATGCCGATGCCGCCGAGCGCAGGCATCTCCATGCCGAGATCCTCGAGCAGCCCCGAGACCTTCGTCGCGTATGGCAGGGGCGCGAACGCGACGCCTTGGATCGCGGCGAAGATCAGGAAGTGCAGCCGCATGCCGACCACGAAGTCGAAGCGGCCGACGAGGTCGAGGATCTGTCGCGGCGAATAGCGGCGACGCAGGATCTCCGCGTGCTCGGCATTTCGCATTCGCGCCACCACGGCGTGACTGTGCTGCACGTCGGTCAGCTCCATCGGGACGAAGATCGCATCGGCCTGGTATCGCTCGACGACGAAGTCGGCCGCGTTCGCGAGGAGCGCGTAGTACTCGTCGGGGTCGATGTCGGGCGCCGCGGGCCCTGGTTCACGCACCGAGAAGCCCACCAGCTTCCGACCGAAGTCCACGCCCTCCGACTCGAGCGCTTCCACACCGAGCGTCTCGGGCTCGAGCAGCAGCGCAGGATCCGCCGTGAGATGGATCTCGCGCGTGACGCCCACGTCCTCGAGCAGGCGCCGCCCGATGCGATCGCGCACCGTGATCAGATCGGCGCCGTTCAATGCGCTCTGCACCGCGTGTCGCGCGGAGGTCGTCCGGAGCGGCCCCGCGCTGATCGCGTACACCGCGGAAGGGATCCCGAGTTCGCGCGCGATCGTGAGTTCGCGCACGTACATCTCGCCATCACCGTCGTAGAGGATGCCGCCGCCGCCGAGCACGAAGAGATCGAGCGCCGCCATCTCCGCGGCGCTCTCCTTGCGCGTGAGTCGTCGCACGTTCACCGCGTGATCGATCGCGTGCCGCGCGAGCGTGTCGGCCGGGTCGCGACTGAAGACCGTGATCTCCGCGTCGAAGGCATTGCGAAGCTGTCCGAGGATCGATTCGAGGATCGCCTCGTCGCCCAGATTCATTCCGCCGTACGAACCCGAGATCCCGATGCGCATGTGTCGCTTCTTCATCGTTCACCTCACAGCTGACAACTCACCGTCACAGTGGCCTCGGCGCATCCCACGCCGTCTCGATTCCCTGATCCGTCACGAGCCGCTGGAAGTCCTCGAGCAGCGCCGGACGATTGCGAACGGCTCGTGGCGATTCGCCTCGCGCGATACAGAAGGCCGCGAGCAGACCGGCCGACTCACCGACGTTCCACTCGACCGGGTGCACGCGAAACGCACCGTTGGTGATGTGCGTGACGCCGAGATTCTTTCCGCCCGGCAGTACGTTCTCGACGCGGATCGGAATCAGCGCGCCGAGTGGGATCTGGAAAGGCCAGCAACCGATGTCGAGATATGGCGCACCGCTCGTGCTCGGATGAAGGTCGATGCGGTAGCAGCCGACGCCCACCGAGTCGTGGAACAGCGCGGGTCCATCCGTGCGCAGCGGATGCGCGATGTGTTGTTCCAACACGGTGAACTCGGCGCGCAGTCGACGCGACTCGCGCACGTACGGAGCGGGTGCGAGTCCGTCGACGGTGCCACCCACGACATCCGCGCGCAGTCGCAAGCCGCGATAGCCGATGCCTCCGTCGGGGCGCGGCGCTTCGGTCTGGAGCCAGTAGAGAAAGCTCAGACTGAGTTCTCTCGCGTCGTCGAGATGTCGATCGCGAACCGCTGAATCGACGCCGACCACCGGTCCCATCCAGTAGTCGTTCTGCGGCCAGTTCACGATCGTGACGTCGCTGTCGGCGAAGCCCGGTTCGAAATTCGTGCGATCGAGGATGCGTCGAAACGTCCACCACGGATGACCGTCGTCCGCTTCGAAGAGACCGCGCGCGATCGTCTCGTGCGTCTCGGGTCGCATCGTCTTCCACCCGAGCAAAGGTCCCGGCCAGCCTTCGGGGCGCAGTGCCCGCCAGCGCTCGTACTGACGCGGACGCTCGATCGTATGGTCCTCGTGCGGCCGGTACTCCATCGCGAAGCACGCGGTGATCGCCTGTTGGTTGTTCGGATCCGCGACTGCAGCTGCGTGTGGCTCGCCCGTCTCCGCGACGGCCTCCGCGCCGATCACGTGCTCCACGCCTGCGGCTGCGAGGAGATCACCGAAGCGCGTGGCATCGATGAAGTAGCGCGCTTCGACGAGCAGATCGTGCCCTGTCGCGAGTCCGCGCAATCGCACCGCCGAGATGCGATCGCCGTCGGTCCATGCCTGGACGAGCAGGTACGGCTGGCGCAGCTCGATGCGTCCGTTGAGTCGATACGGCGCGAGCATCTCGTGCAGCACGGCCACACCGACGCGCGGGTCGAGGCACAGACGGCTTACCCATCCGTTGCCGGGATTGAGATCGTCGCGGCTTCGCACATCGGG
>CBIHQZ010000072.1:0-12119 GCA_966212315.1 uncultured Myxococcales bacterium | reverse complement strand
GTGGTCGGGATGCTGGCCGCGCGGTTCGCGGCGATCGCCGAAGATCTCGCGGTGCTTCACGCGCGCGGCGAAGTGCACGGCGCGATCGATGCGCATGCGCTCCTCGTCGACACGCAACATGCCGCTCGCATCGTGCTCGCACTGTTCTCGCGCGCGAAGCTCGTTCAACCGCCGCCCGCTACGCCGCCCGACGCTGCGTGTGACGTGCGTGCACTCGCCGACGCGTTCCATGCGCTGGTCACAGCGTCGCGCGCGCCGATCGATCCAGTTCTCGCCGCCGATGTGCAGGCCCTCGCCGCGCCGAATGCCGACGGCACGCCGCGCACGATCGCCTCGCTCACGGAAGCATTGCGCGCGCTCGCATCGCGTCTCGGTGTCGCGCCGACGGCCGCGCCCGCGTTCGGTCAGCCCGCTGCGAGCGCACCGGCGTTCAGCAGCGGTGCGCCGCCCTTCACCAGCAACACCAGCACCGATGGCGCGTACCGTCCGCCGCCCGCCGCGAATGATCCGTTCGCGGGTCGCGCGCCCGGCGTGCACCTTCCCGTGCGTCCCGACGATGGCGGTGGTTTCCGCATGGGCGGACGCGCGATCGGACTCGTTCTCGGCGTCGTCATCGCGGTGATCCGCATCGCGGCGCGATCGTCGTCGCACTCGTACTCGTCGTATTCGGGGAACAACTATTACGACAATCGATACGACCGGTACTCGCACCCGACCGATCCCATCGAAGACAGAACTCGCTGCGAAGGCGAACCGACTTCACCCGTCGCGACCGCATCGATTCCGGGCAGCGGCGAGGTCCGTGGATTCGCGGCGGCCTGCGACGAGCAGATGATCCGCACCGCCGTGTTGCGCGGAAGCGATCTGTATCTCGCGTCGCGCAGCGGCATTCCGGACGCGGAATGGTCGCAGCCCTCGACGGCGGATCGCATCGCGACCGACGTCGACGACGTGTCGTCGAGTGCACCGTCGGAGAGCGGTGCTTCGTTCGTGGCGTTCGACTCGATGCACGGCAGTGTTCTCGGCGTCGCGCCACTTGCCGAAACGTCGCGGGCGACGACCATGCCGCTCGTCGGCGAGACGATCGACACGCGACCGTACGCGCTCGGCCAGACCGAGCACTTCACGTACGTCGCGGTGCACACGATCCCGACGGGGAGCACGCGCGGCACGCTGCTTCTCGCGCGCATCGGCAATCCGAGTGCGGCGGGCGAAGACGACGGCATCGACACGGCGCAACCTGTTGCCTTCACGCTGTTCGACCTCGGTCGCTACACGCCGAAGTCCGTGATCGCCGACGAAGAGTCGCCGCGGCTGCTGGTGTCCGAGGGCGATCTCACGCGACCGAGCGCGCTGCGAACGCTGACGCTCGACCTCGGTGTATTCGACGCAGTCAACGTCCCGGTGCGCGCTCGCGGCCATCAACGCGTGCCTGCTCACGGCGTGACGATGACCGCACCAATCGCGACGTCGAGCCTGGTGCTCCTCGCGGCGCCGGCGGGCAGCGCGGTAGACGACACGTTCCTCGTGGCGAGCGCGAGCGCATCGCCCGCGAGCGAGACCTGCAACGGATCGATTCACGACGGCTTCTGCTTCGAAGTGCGCGACGCACGCCTCGCGTACTTCCCGCGCGAGGGTGAGCCTTCGCTGGGCCCGGTGCTCGACGCGTCGGCGATTCCGATCGCGGTGTGGTCGGGTACCGACGGCATCGAGGCACTGGTGGGCGCATCACGCAGCGGTTCGACGGCGCTCACGCGGTTTCGCATCGGTGCCGAACATCAGGTTGCACGCAGCGGTTCGTTCTTCGCGCCGACCGGCATTCCGCGCATCGACGGATTCACCCAACTCGGATGCGGGGGCCACGCGTGGATGGTCTTCGCCGGCGACGGCGTTGCGGAGACCGTGCAGGTCGCGGCCGTTCCGAGCAGCTGCACCGACATCGGCTCGCCGCGCGAACGCCTGACGGGAGCCACGACGCCCAGCGTGGACTCGACCGCGGAACCCACCGACACACCGACGCGCTGATTCGATCGCGTGCGCGCTCGCGCCGTTCGACAAGCTCACCATGAGCGGAGCGCGCGATGTTCGTGGTTCGACAGGCTCACCATGAGCGGTGAGCCTGACGAGGCGTGATCAACCGCTCAGTGCAGCGATCGCGATGCCCGGGACCTTCAGCCAGCTGGCATTGCTCTCGAACGCGAACAACCGTTGCGCGACGACATGCGCATTCTTGTTCGTCACGAACCACGGGGGCTTCGGCTTCACCACCAACGGTCCACGCATCACGAACTTCTCGATCCCCTCGAGCAGGAACGTGTTGTGAACCCAGCCGAGCCCGCCTTGGATGTTCTTCAGCGTCGACGACGGATGCGCGCCCCACGGCGGCAGAACGGTGCCGTACACGAGGCCCGGCCAGTGGTTCACGACGATCGCGCCGTACTTCATGTCGGCGATCGCACGCTCGAGCGCGGTCTTCACGCCCGGGTCCTTCTCGGTCGACGGATGCACGATGATCGACGCGCTCAACGTGCCCCACAGGCGGTCGTTGCAGAACGTCGTCGCAGCCGCGAGGAATGCGGCCGGATCGCTCTCGTCGAGCGTGGCCTCGCTGATGATCGGGCAGAACGGCTCGGTGGTGAATAGCTTCTCGTCGGGTGACTTGCCGTCGAGCCCGAACACGAGCGCCCACGGCAACTGCCCTTCGCGCGCGTCACCGAGCTTCACGACGTTGCTGCGGCCCGCGAGGAGCGATTCGAAGCGATCCTTCGCGCCGGGGTAGTAGGCTTTGCGCGGCGCCGCGCTCGCGAGCGTCGCGTGCACCTTGGCGAGGAACTCTTCGCGCTGCGGCCACGTCTTCGACGTGACGAGCATCTTCGCCGCGTTGCAATTGCACGAGGCGTTGTTGGCCACCATCGTCGCCACGTTGTCCGCAACGAACTGCAATTGCGCGGGGCTGAAAGTGCCCGGAACGACCACCACCGGCGTCACGCATCCGAGTTCGCTCGAGATGTGCTTCTTCAGCAGCGGATCGTTGTCCGCGAGACGCTTGTCGCGCTCGGCGCCGGCGGGGCCCCACACGATCATGTCGTGCGTGCGATCCGAGCCGGTGATGTGCACGTCGGTGACCGCGGGGTGATAGCAAAGGTAGCTGCCGACTTCGGCGCCGCCGTTCACGAAGCGCAAGAACCCGCGTTCCACGAGCGGCGCGAACACCTCGTCGAAGATCGGCGTGAGGTACTCGTTCACGGGATTCATCTTCACGATGCAGACCATCCCGTCGGCGAACATCTTGTAGAGCGCGTCCATCGGCGGGATCGAGTTCACGTTCCCCGCGCCGAGCACGAGCGACACGCCGCCTTCGGGATCCTTCTTCGAATAGAACCAGGCCTGCCGCTCACGCACCTGCTCGGCCGAGATTCCCGGGAGCATGCGGACCTTGCCGCTGAAACCGGTGAAGAGCGCGCCGTCCTGCGCGTCGCCCGGGAACACTTCCACCAGCGTGACGCCGTCGGGCGCGGTGGAAAAACGCTTCGGCGCCAGGGTGGGCTTTCCGGTCGCGGCGATCTGTTCGAGCGTGCGGGCGAGCAGGCGAATGTTGCGCTGCGTGGTGATCGGGCCGCCGAGCCATTCTTCCGACGACGCAGGCGTTCCGAGCGCGAGTCCCTTCGCTTCGCACGCCACGGCAACCCACCGCTCCGCACCCGCCGCGAGCCGCGCCTGACACGCCTTCAGCAGCGCGATGCGTTCGGCGATCGCCAGCCGCGCGAACTCACGCGCGTGATCCTTCAACACCGCGAGGGCTTCATCGAGCTTCGGATGCGAGGTTTCGGCACGGCTCTGCGCGCCAGCACTCATGACCGGGGAGGGTGACAACATGCGCGGAACGGTAGCCCATCGCGGCGCGGGTCGAAACGACCGCGACCGTCCGATCGAACGTGATGGCCATCGCCACGCGCAGCCGTGCCCAGCACGGAAATCGCCGGCCCGAGCATCGATAGCCGTCGAGGAGATCTCCGTGTCGTCGATCCCGCTGATGCCGCGCAGTGCGCCCGTTCCCGAGGAAACCGTGTTGTCACCTGCCGCTTCCGAAGCCGATCACCTCTTCGATGCGGTGGCGGCCGAGATCGCCGCGCAACGTGGCGCCTACGTTCCGCGCGCGACCTATCGCATGCAGTTGCATCACGAGTTCCCGTTCGAGTTCGTGCGCCGACAGGTCGAGTACCTCCATCGACTCGGCATCTCCGACGTGTACTCGTCGCCGTTCTTCCGTGCGCGCCGAGGGAGCACGCACGGCTACGACATCGTCGATCACAACGCGCTGCAGCCCGCGATCGGCGAGCGCGAACAGCTCGATGCCCTTCACGCGGATCTCGAAGCGCGCGGCATGGGTCTGGTGCTCGACATCGTGCCGAACCACATGGGCGTCGCGACCGCCGACAACGCGTGGTGGATGGACGTCCTCGAGAACGGGCCGAGTTCGCTCTACGCGCCGTTCTTCGACATCGACTGGGCGCCGCTCACGCACGAGCTGCATTACAAAGTGCTCCTCCCGATGCTGGGAGATCACTACGGGCGAGTCCTCGAGAACGGCGACATCCGCCTGCGCTTCGACGACGGCGCGTTCTTCGTCGACGTCTACAGCACACCGCTGCCGGTGAACCCGCGCACGTATCCGTTGATCCTCGCGCGCGTGCTCGCCGAACTCGTGGCGCACTTCGGCGAAGAACACGAAGCGGTGCTCGAGCTGCAGAGCATTCTCACGGGTCTCTCGCATCTGCCGCCGCGCACGCAGACCGAGCGGGCGCGACAGATCGAACGTGCGCGCGAAAAGCAGATCCTCAAGCGCCGTCTCGCCGCGGTCGTGAGCGAGGTTCCCGAGGTCGCACGAGCGGTCGCGGGCGCGATCGAATGGTTCAACGGTCGAAAGGGCGAGCCGCACACGTTCGACGGACTCGACGCGCTGCTCGAAGAGCAGGCCTATCGTTTGTCGTACTGGCGCGTCGCCGCGGAAGAGATCAACTACCGACGCTTCTTCGACATCAACGACCTCGCCGCGATCCGCATGGAAAACCCCGCGGTCTTCCAGCAAGCGCATCGTTTCCTCTTCGAACTGCTGGGACGGAACGAAGTGCGCGGCGTACGTGTCGATCATCCCGACGGTCTCTGGAATCCGGCGTCGTACTTCGCCGCATTGCAGCGTGGATATTTCATCGCGCGCTGCCGTGCGCGCTACCTGCGCGATCGCGGCGAGAGCGCTGACGACACCGCGGCACGGGTGCGTCGCAGCGCCTTCGATCGACTCGTGCCGCGACTTGCCGAGCGATACGACGCGGCTGTCGCGAACGACGCCTCGGGTGCGATCGCGCGCCCTCTCTACGTCGTCGCGGAGAAGATCCTCTCACGCGGAGAAACGCTCCCGGCCGGATGGGGCGTGCATGGCACGAGTGGCTACGACTTCACGATTCTCGCGGGGTCGTTGTTCGTCGATGCCCAGGGCGAGCGCGCGTTCACCGAGGCCTACGAGACGTTCATCGGCGAGCGCGTCGACTTCGAACGGCTCGTATACGAGAAGAAGAAGCTCATTCTCCGCACGAGTCTCGCCAGCGAGCTCAACGTGCTCGCGAATGCGCTGCATCGGCTCGCGGCGCGCGATCGTCACTCGCGCGACTTCACCCTCGGTTCGCTCAAGGACGCGCTTCGCGAAGTCATCGCGTCGTTTCCGGTCTATCGCTCGTACGTCGACGAAGGCACCGCGTCGTTGAGCGATCACCATCGCATCCCGATCGAGCGCGCGGTGCGTCTCGCGCGGCGTCGCAATCCCACCACCGACACGTCGATCTATTCGTTCGTGCGCAGCGTGCTGGTGCTCGACGTTCCGGATCGCATCGGCGAAGACGATCGCGCGCGCTACCGCGAGTTCGTGATGCGCTTTCAGCAACTCACCAGCCCGGTGATGGCGAAGGGTCTCGAGGACACCGCGTTCTACGTCTACAACCGCCTCGTCTCGCTCAACGAAGTGGGCGGCGAGCCCGAACGTTTCGGCGTGTCGATCGCGCAGTTCCATCGCGCGAACGCATTGCGCCAACAGCACTGGCCGTTCGAGATGCTCACCACGTCTACGCACGACACCAAGCGCAGCGAAGATGTGCGCGCGCGAATCAGCGTGCTGAGCGAACGGCCGGCGGCATGGGCGAAGTCGGTGGCCGAGTGGTCGCAGCACTGCGCGCAGTTCAAGACGGACAACGACGGCACCCGCGCGCCCGACGCGAACGAAGAGTGGCTGCTCTACCAGACGATTCTCGGGTCGCTTCCGTTCGCGCCTACGAGTGCGGAAGAACACGCGCGCTACATCGACCGAGTGGTCGAGTACATGCGCAAGGCCACCAAGGAAGCGAAGGTGAACACCTCGTGGCTCAACGCCGATGCGGGCTACGACGCGGCGATCGAGTCGTTCGTGCGCAGCGTGCTCGATCCGGCGAACGGCGCGCTCGAACGGATGGCGCCGCTCGCGCGCGAAGTGGCATTCCACGGCATGTGGGGGTCGCTCTCGCAGACGCTGCTGCGCTGCACGGCACCCGGCGTTCCCGATCTGTATCAGGGCAACGAGATCTGGGACTTCAGCCTCGTCGATCCCGACAATCGTCGCGCGGTGGACTACGCGCTTCGAGAGAAACTGCTCGACGACGTACTCGGCAACGTCGCGCGCGGTGCGGATTACCTTCGCGATCTCGTCGCGAATGCATCGGACGGCCGCATCAAGATGTTCGTGATCCACGCGACCCTCGCAGCGCGCGCGCGATGGCCGGAAGTGTTCGGCGCCGCGTCGACCTACACGCCGCTCGCGGTGCACGGCGAGCATGCCGATCACGTGATCGCGTTCTCGCGCACGCACGGCAGCGACATGCTGGTAACGGTCGCTGCGCGGTTTACGGCGAAGCTCACGAACGGCGAGATCGCTTCGCCGGTGGGCGGGTGTTGGCGCGGCGATCGGGTGGCGGTCCCGCCCGGTCGCTACACGGATCTCTTCTCACGCGCGACGTTCGAAACGCGTGACGACGGCGACGGTGCGTACCTCGCGCTCGACGAAGTGTTCGCACTGGCGCCGGTCGCGTTGCTCACGCGCTGACGATCGAAGCGGCTACTTCGTCGGGCCGAGTCGCGTCGCGATCGTGTCGATGTCCGTGCGAACCGCGTGTCCGTTGGCGAGCAGCTTCTTGATCTTGTTCACGGCGGAAATCACGGTGGTGTGATCCTTCCCGCCGAAGCGCGCGCCGAGCTGCGGAAAGCTCGTGCCCAGTCGCTCGCGACACAGGTACATCGCCACCTGCCGCGGCAGCGCGACCTCTTGATGACGATCGCGTCCGGTGAGCTGCGCGAGACGAATGCGATAGTGCTCGCAGACCGCACGCTGGATGTCTTCGACGGTGCTCACCGAAGTGCGCGCCGGAAGACGCAGCGCTTCGCTCACCATCTGGATGTCGACGCCGGCACGCCCTGCGAGGCTCGCTTTGATCGCGAGCTTCATGAGCATCCCTTCGAGGTCGCGCACGTTCGAAGCCACCGCGTTCGCGAGCGCGAAAGCCGCGTCGTCGGTGAGAAGGATCCCCTCGAGTTCGGCCTTCTTGCGAAGGATCGCCACGCGCGTCTCGAGCTCGGGGGCGTAGATCTCCGCGACGAGGCCCGACGCGAAGCGCGACACGAGTCGATCCGGGATGCCCTTGAGATCCTGCGGCGGCACGTCGCTCGTGAGAACGATCGGCTTCTCTTGCAGGTAGAGCGCGTTGAACGTGTGGAAGAACTCTTCCTGCGTCTGCTCTTTGCCCGTGAGGAACTGCACGTCGTCAAGCAAGAGCGCATCGCAAGCGTTGCGATAGCGTTCGCGGAAGTCCGCCATCGTCGATGACTTCACCGACGCGATGAACTCGTTCATGAAGTGCTCGGCCGACACGTACACGATCCGCGCGTTCGGCTTCGTCTCGAGGAGGCGGTGCCCGATTGCGTTCACCAGGTGCGTCTTGCCGAGACCGGTGTCGCCGCAGAGAAACAGCGGATTCACCCGACGCCCCGAGGAGCCCGACGCTGCCAGTGCGGCCGCGTGTGCGAGCTGATTCGACGGCCCGGTGACGAAGTGGTCGAACGTGTACTTCGGATGAAGTCCACGCGAGATGTTTCCCATCGTCGACGGCGGCGACGTGAGCGCGAGCCCGCCACTGTGCGTGGTGATCGACGCAGTGGTCGACGACGAGCGTGCTGCCACCGCTTTGCGCGCGATCGACGGTTGTGAGGGCGCCTTGCGCGCGGGCGGCGGGGCCGACGACGTGTGCATCGGAACGTTCACCGCGGCGGTGTTCGCATCGCGGGCATCGCTCGACTGCGCAGGCTTCACGGTCCAGTACAGCGACCAGCCCGAGCCAGTCACCGTCTGCAATTGCTCTTGGATCAACGCCTCGTAGTTGCGCGAAACCCATTCGCGCGAGAACTCGTTCGGCGCCTGCAGGAAGAACACGTTGCCCAACGAGTCGTGCGTGGCATCCAGCGCCTCGAGCGGTCGCAGAAGCGTCTCGATCGTTCGATCGTTGAGCTTGTGCGAGAGCGCATCGAGCACACGGTTCCAGAGCAGCGTCGCGTCGTGATCACCCACAGTTCGTCCACATCCCTTCCACCAGGTTGTTCACAACGATCGACCGGACTCGAACGCAACGATCTACGCTCGGATCAGGGCGGGACGCGAGTTCCCGGCAGTGCGAACGGCGCGAATCTCGAAGCGACGGAAAGGCCTCTACGAGCCGTGTGAAATACAAGGTTCGCATCCCTCCCTCCGTCCCCCCGGTGCGTCGATCGCGAGATCATCGCGGCCAGGGGAGAACCCTTTTGGCGTGTCGCGCGCCGGAGCGCAAGAGCGATGCGAGTCGAGCTCGCAAACTGGGTTCTACGCGAATCTCGAGGGCCGAAGTCTTGACTCCGCGCGTTCGTCGGGAAGTGGACGGGAGCCGTGTAGCGTCTATACGTACGCGTGGTGTGTGTGGTGAGGGCTCGGCTTCGGCGCGAGCGGTGGTTGTGGCGGCGAGGCGCGCAAAAAGGCGCGGGACGGTAGTCGAATCCATGGACGCGAATCGATCACGGGGCGCGGGCGTTCTGCTCGCAGCGACGGCAGCAGCGACGATGCTGTGCACGCACGTCGCGCACGCACAGACGACGACTACCGGCGCGCCGCATCGCCTCGACGAAGATCCCACCACAGCGCGAACGATCGCACTCGGTGGGCGCGCGGAGGCCACGGCAACGAGCACCGCGTCGATGTTCGCGAACCCCGCATCGATCATGGCAGCCCGCGGCTATCACACCGACGTCTTCGGGCTCTACGACCCCACCAGCGGTCGCTACCAGTTCGGCAGCGCGCTCACGGACTCCACGCGGCAGTACATCTCCGCCGGCTTCGCGTACTACTACCAGGGCGTCGGCACGGGGACCGACATGCGTTCGCTGCACGACACGCGGCTCAACGTCGCCATCGCGTTCACGCCCAACATCGGCATCGGCATCATCGGTCGGTACCTCAACGCCACCGGCGGACCGAGTCTGATGAACGGCTCGTCGCTCCATCGACCCGACAGCGACGGCGCGGATCCCACCGGCGCGTGGGCCGGATTCACCTTCGACGCGGGCGTTTTCGTGCGACCCGTGCAGATGCTCCAGCTCTCGGTCAGCGGCCACAGCCTCACGGATCCGCAGACCACCGTCGCGCCCATCAACATGGGCGTGGGTGTGTCGCTGCAACCCGTCTCGATGCTCAACATCGTCGCCGACGCGCTCATCGATTTTCGCCAGATGGGCACTGCGAAGGGGCGCTACTCGGGCGGTATCGAGTTGCTGATCGGCAGCCATTTTCCCATCCGCGCGGGATACGCCTACGACGATCTGCGCACCACCCACGCGGTCACCGCGGGCGTGGGGTACATCGACGACAACTTCGGCGTGGAGTTCGGGATGCGCCAGGAAGTCATCCCCGAGTTGCAGACCACGATGATGCTCTCGGTCCGCTATTCGTATCGCGCGGCGACGCAATAACACCGCGCCCGGGAACCCCTCGACACTCGCCGCTGTCTAGGCGACTGTGCCTGCGGATGCCGAGTCCATCGTCGCGGAGGCGTGGGTGATCACCCTCACGCCCGAAGAGGAAGCCCGCCTCGTTGCGCGGCTCAAGAAGCGCGACGAAGCGGCGTTCAATCAGTTCGTGCGCGCGTACGAACAACGCGTGTTCGCACTGGTGTTCCGCATGCTCGGCAATCGCACCGAGGCGCAGGACCTCGCGCAAGAAGTGTTCATCACGGTGTTCAAGTCGATCGACTCGTTCCGCGGCGACTCGCGCTTCGGCACGTGGATCTATCGAATCGCGGTGAATCACTGCAAGAACAGGATCAAGTACCTCGACCGCCGTAGCACGCGTGCGCACGACGAGATCGACGACGCGCGCGAGGGTGATGTTGCCGATGGCGGCGCGGTGGGCGGACGTCTGGCGCGGCCCGACGAAGCGGCCGAGGGGAACGAGATGGAGAAGGCCGTGCGTGGCGCGCTGGCTTCGCTCGAAGACGAGCATCGCGAACTGATCATCCTGCGCGACCTGGAAGGGCTCGCGTACGAAGAGATCGTGCAGATCACCGGCTTGCCCGATGGCACCGTGAAGAGCAGGTTGCATCGCGCGCGTGCGGCGCTCCGTGATGCGATCGAAAAGGGAGTCGGATGGAAGCTGACGGTGTGACGCTTTCCGACGACGAAGTGCGCGAGCGCTTCAGCGCGTATCACGACGGCGAACTGTCGGCCGCGGAGAGCGCGTTCGTGCGCAAGCGACTCGACGAGGATCGCGCGCTGGCGACGGAGTACGAACGCTTCAGCAAGATGCTGGGCGGACTCGCGGCGCTCGGTGTGCCGCCCGCGGATGCGAAGCCGGGCGTCGCGGTCGAAGAGCCCGGACTCGATCTCTTGAAGGGCGTGCAGGATCGTCTGCACAAACGCTCGAAGGGGAAGTTCTACGGCTCGCGCTGGTCACGTCTCGTGGGGGTGCGCCCGCTCGAAGTGATTGCCGCCGCGGTGCTGGTGGTGCTGCTGTTGGCGTATCTCGGGATGACGTACATCTCGGGACTGCGCCCAGCGGAACCGACGGTGCGTCCCGCGACACCGAGCGACGCACGGTAGGGGCCAAACGCGCTGTCCGCCGGCGCGTCACGACGCGCCACCACGAACGGAGGGGACGGCGGGGCTGTCAGAAGTAGAACGCGCTGTCCGCCGGCGCGTCACGACGCGCCACCACGAACGGGGGGACCCGCTAGCGGACGTCGTCGGTGTTTTCCTGCGGCGTGCGCGGCGACGACTTTCGACCGCGCGGCGCAGTCGTGGGCTCGCGTCCGGCCACGATCGCTTCGATCACCTGCTCGTGCTCGCCGCGGGCGCGCGCGTCGAACAGATAGACCTGCGCGGCGTCGGGATAGAAATCGCGTCGTCCGAGCGAACCAACGCGCCCGGTGCGAAGCCGGCGCTGAATCGACAGGATCTGCCGCATGCGATCGGTGAGACGTCGCGGGATCGCGAGGCGCACGACGGGATCCATCAGGTACTCGGACACTGCCAGTGCCGCGTCACGCTCGCCCTCGATCGCTTCTTCGACCGGTTCGAGCAGCAGCGATGACAGCAGCACCGCGTCGTTGGGCAGATCCCCGCGCGCCACGCTCGCGTCGATGTGAGAGAGCCGCGCCCACAATCGCGCGCGGCCGTGAGGGTCGTCGTCGAGGAACGAGGACAGCTCGGGGACGAGCACCGCCAGGACGCCCGTTTCCCAGGCGAGCCAGAAAGAACGTCGCGACGCGCCACCGCGCAGAAGTCGCAAGAGTTCTTCCAGCAGGCGCGGGCGGGCCGAACGAAGCAGGTCGTCTCGGTGCGCGACCATCGCGTCGTACACATCGGGCTCGAGGCCCAGGTCGAGACGCGCCGCGAACTTGATCGCGCGGAGAATACGTACCGGGTCTTCGCGGAAGCGCACGTCGGGTTCGCCGATGGTGCGGATCACGCGACGCTCGATCTCGGCGAGGCCGCCCACGTAGTCGACGATCTCCTGCCGTTCGAGA
>CBIHQZ010000071.1:0-12130 GCA_966212315.1 uncultured Myxococcales bacterium | reverse complement strand
GGCAGTTGACAGGGGCCCCACGGAAGGGCACAACCCTTCGCCCTACAAGGAACCACGATGCAGAAGCCGCGATTCAAGACCAGTGAGAAGGCCGCTTGGGTGTTCATCCACACGCGCCTCCGTCCCGCGACCACCAAGCCGACCATCGATCGCCGCACCGCGGCTCGTTGTGGCTATCTCCTCACGGCGTCGCGCAAGCTGAACCGCGCCGAGAAGGAACTTCCGCTTCCGTTCGTGGGCGAGTCGGTCTCGACCTACGTCGCGCGCGTCGCGAAGAACGCCTAGTTTTCCCGCCTCGAACGAGTGTTTGCGGAGCGTGTGCGACGCCGCGCGCGCGTTGACGCTCGAATCTCCCCAAGCGTAGAGTCCCTCTCGGTCTGTGACCTCCGCGCAGCGCGCGTGCGAGGACGGGAGGCGGCGCGATGTTTCGGATCACGTTCTGGGGCGTGCGCGGGTCGATCCCGGCACCGGGCCCGTCGACGGCTGCGATCGGTGGCAACACCAGCTGCGTCGAAGTCCGCGTCGGCGACCAGCTCGTGATCTTCGACGGCGGCACCGGCCTGCGTCTTCTCGGCGACAAGCTCCTCAAGGAAATGCCGCTCACCGCGCACGTGTTCTTCTCCCACGTGCACTGGGATCACATCCAAGGCTTCCCGTTCTTCACGCCCGCGTTTGCGCCGGGAAATGAGTTCTTTCTCTACGGCGGCAAGAACGTCACGCGCACGCTCGAGGAGACGCTCGCCGGTCAGATGAACTTCCCGAACTTCCCGGTCACGCTGAAAGACCTGGGAAGCAAGATGAACTTCCGCGACCTGCACGAACGCGAAGACGTGCTGCTGGCGAACGGCAAGGTGCGGATCTACGGCGTGGCGGGGAACCATCCGAACGGCGTGTTCGCGTATCGCGTCGAGTACGAAGGTCGCTCGATCGTGTACGCGACCGACACCGAGCATTACGCGGTGCACGACCCGAGCATCCTCGCGCTCGCAAAAGATGCCGACGTCTTCATCTACGACTCGCAATACACGCCCGAGGAGTACTCGGGTGCGAACGGGCAGCGGCCGAAGGTGGGATGGGGGCACAGCACGATGATCGAAGGCGCGGAGCTCGCGAAGCTCGGTCGCGTCGGTCTGTACGTGTTGTTCCATCACGACCCGACGCAGAGCGATCACGCAGTGCGCGAGAAGGAACGCCGCGCGAAGGAAGTCTTCCCGTCGTCGGTTGCCGCGTACGAAGGGCTCGAGATCGACGTCGAGCGCATCGAACGTCGCGGCTGAGTCCTCGCGGATGACGCGAGCGCGAAAGCGTTGCGCGGCGCGCCGTGATCGACGCCGAGAATGCCGGTGATGCGACGAAGACGTCGCCGCAGCTCGCGCAAATGAAGCGGTAATTCATGCTCAAAATGCACTTCGTGCACGGGTGGCATCGCGCCTGCACATGCGCTCGGTCGGAGGTTCTTCCATGGCGCTGCTTGGATCCGCGACCGCACTCGAGGCCTATCGGGTTTCGCTCTCCGGAATCACGCCGCTCAGCGCGGCAGACGAGCGTGCCCTCGCAAAGCGTTGGCGCGAAGGCGATCAGACGGCGGGAAGTCGCCTCGTCGAAGCGAGCCTGCCGTTCGTGATCACGATCGCGACCGAGTATCGCCGCTGGGGCGTGCCGCTCGAGGATCTCATCCAGCAAGGGAATCTCGGGTTGCTCAAGGGCGCGATGCGCTTCGAGCCCGAACGCGAGTGCCGGCTGATCACCTACGCGGTGTATTGGATCCGCGCCGAGATCCGCGACTACGTGGTGCGCGGCTACCGCACGGTGCGCATCGGTGGATCGAAGGGCGAGCGACGCGCGCTGCGCGCGTACCGCAAGACGCGCGAGGACGATCCGGTGAAACTCGCGGCCGTCGCGGGAATGGACCCGAAGAAGGTCGAGCAGCTGCTGCCGATGTTCAAGCAGCGCGACGTGTCGCTCGATGCGGCGGAGCCCGGTGAATCGCCCGGTGTCGATCGTCTGCGTTCGAACGCACCGTCGCCGGAAGAGACCGTGCTCGAGAAGTTGGAGCACGAGATCGCACACGAACGCATTCTCGACGCGCTCGGGCGGCTCACCGAACGCGAGCGATGGGTGGTCGAGCGACGCGTGCTCGCAGACGACGGCGTGACGCTCGAGGCACTGGGGCAGAAGCTCGGGATCTCGAAAGAGCGCGTTCGTCAGATCGAAGCGCGCGCACTGGAGAAGCTGCGGGACACGCTCTCGGATCTCGCAGCGGCGTAACGTCGTGACGTCGGCGAGTCGCCCTCGCTCTCTCACGCGCTGTGGTGGCACGTCGTGACGTGCCGGCGTCCGCGAGTCCATCTCACACGCTGTACTGGCGCGTCGCCCATGCAATGAGCGCGTGTTCGGATGAACGCAGGCATGTCGCGACATGCCACCACAGCTCATCGGCCCTCGTTTCATCGGCCTCGGTTCATCGGCCCTCGGTCCCGATCGGCAACCCTACGGTGCGCGATCGAGGCGGATCCAGTGCGGACCATCGGGGTCGACGCGCGATCCGTCGATGCGTCGAACGCCCACGTACAACCCATCACGCAGGACGGCGGCGGGCGGTGCATCGAGATCGATCGTGGTTCGCGCGACCTCGCCGACGCGGACATGGGCGGGTGAGAACAGCCCGTCGAACGGAAGCGCCGACACAATGTGCTCGGGATCGAGTCGATCACCGTTCGGATGGAGCGCGCCGAATCCAGCATCGAATCCCATGTCGCCGGGAAGCTGCATCCGCGGTGCAATGAGCAACACCAGCCGCGAGCCGTCGCCATCGGGTCGCAACGACCACCCCGCAATGAATGCGTGCGCGCCCGCGTCGCGATGGTCCTCGCGCATCTCCGGCTCGGGGGTGAAGTCGACGTAGCGTCCGCGGGCGAATGTGCGGTCGGGCCACGCGCGGCGAAAGAGGAGTTGCGTGCCGGTGACGGTGTGCAGCCCGTAGCGCGCGTCGTTGAGCGCGTTGCGGACCACGATCTCTTCGGTGCTGCGCCAGAGATCCTGCGAGCTGCCGAAGCGGGCGCGATGGTCGGCGGGGACTAGCACCCAGTCGACACGACGAGTCCATGCTGCGAGCCGTTCGATCAACGGCCGATCGATAAGGTGCGCGAGGACGTAGTCAGGCGCGACGACGCTTTCGCCGGCGGGAATGGTGCGAAGGATCGCGGTGAGTTGTTCGCTGCGCGCATCGCGACGGAACGCGGCGCTGTTCCATCGACGCGAGAGAGGCGTCGAACCGGCTCGGTGCTGCATCACGAGTGTGCCGATGGCGATGGCTGCGCCGGTGAGCACGACGTTGCGATTGAGCGCGCCCCGCTGAAGGGCAGCCAGACGACCGGCGCCGTGCGCGGCGGATGCGAACACGAACGGAACCGCGAGCGCGCTGTAGTGCGAGCCCATCTCCGGAGCGCTCGGGAACTGCGAGAGCATGTTGATCGCGTACGGAACGACCGCGGGCAGGAGCCACCGCGGCGCGAGCAGTGACAGGAACGCGAGCGGTGCGAGCAGGCGCGGCGCGTAGAGAATCTTGATGGGCGTGAGGACCGTGTGGAGCGTTGCGAGCGGGTGCGACACGAGTGCGCGAACGAGCCCGCCCGGCGTTCGTCCGAGATGCCCGAAGTGCAGATCGAGCGATCCACTTGCGGGGAGATGCCGTGGTGCGATGACGAACAGGTAGAGCGAGAACCACGCGAGTCCGACACCGAGGATGGAGAGCCCGGCCACGCGTTGCGGCCGCGGCGCTTCCTGGCGGATAGCGACCGCGAGTCCGACGAAGCCCGCGACGAGGGCGGCGTCTTCGCGACAGAGTGCGGCGGCGAGCAACGCATAGGCGCCACGGCGCAACTTGCGTCGATCGAACCAATCGATGGCGAGCGCGAGCGGAAATAATGCCAGCGCGCTCGGATGGAACTCGTAGGTCGCGAGCGTCGCGATCGGCGGATAGAGCAGGTACGCGATGAGCGCGACGTCCGCCGCGGCCGGATGACCGACACGACGCGCGGCGATGCGGGCGAGGGGAATGCCTGCAGCGCACACGCTGGCGGCCTGCACGACGAGCATCATCGGGACGATCGGAAGGAACCGGCCCAGTAACGCGAGGACGTAGAGCACCGGCGACGCGTGCAGCCCCCACAGATCCGAGTTCGTGATCGGCTGATAGCGGTCGAGGTGCCCGAGGCCCCACACGAGCCGCCCGTAGAACGCGAGGTCGAAGGTCTCGTTGTGGAACGTCGCGTACCGACGCAGCGCGAGGAACGCAAACGCGAGTGTCGCGACGAGTGCGACGTTCGAGATGCGAACGAACGGGAAGCGTGGATCGTCGACACGCGCGGGTTCGTTCACGGCGCGCAAGGGTGCCCGATGCGTTCACGAGCGCAAGCGCGATGCGAGCGCGCGTGTATGATCGAACGAGTGTCGAACCTCCACGAATCTGGCTCGTCTGCACACGTGTGGCGCGAACGTCGAGGGCTCTACGCGATCGTCGATGCCGATGCGCTCGGAGGTCGCGATGCGGTCGAGTTCGCGAGGCGTCTGCTCGATGCCGGTGATCTCTTCGCCCTGCAGTGGCGTGCGAAATCGCTGACGGCGAATCGCATGCTCGAGGTCGCGGAAGCGCTCGCGCAAATCGCACGTTCGGCGCACGTTCCCTTCGTGGTGAACGATCGACCCGACGTTGCGCGACTCGCGCGAGCCGATGCTGTTCACGTCGGTCAGGATGATCTGCCGATGCGCGCTGTGCGTGAGATCTCGGGCGGCGCGTTCGCCATCGGATGCTCGACGCACGACGAGTCGCAGTTCGCGCGCGCACTGGCCGATGCACCCGACTACATCGCGTTCGGGCCGGTGTTCGACACGCAGTCGAAGCAGAACCCCGATGCGGTGGTGGGCCTCGTGCGGCTCGCGTCGGTCGTGTGCACGTCGGGCGGCATTCCCGTCGTCGCGATCGGCGGCATCTCGCTCGAACGCGCGTCGGTAATCCGCGAGACCGGTGTGGCAGCGGCCGCGATCATCGGCGCGCTCCATGCGCTCGACGGTGCGGACATCACCACGCGCGCGCGCTCACTCCACCAGGCACTCGGAGGTCGCTGAGCGATGGATCCCATCACGCTCATTCTCGTCGGCGTGTGTGCCTCCGGTGCTGCTGCAGCGCTCGGATTCCGTGCGAAACGGCGCGACAGCAAACTACCGTCTGCATCGCCACCGCCGCGCGCCAAGGGCTCGCGCGCGTCCGACGCACGCCGCGCCGACGAGGTGAAAGTCGGTGACGTGCTCTTGTATCTCGGCGACGAGTTCTGGCTCTCGGGCGGACTCTCGCTCGTGCGCGAAGGGAGCACCGCGCTGCGAGTGTTCTCTGCGCCCGAACGCGGCAAGGATCGCTACCTCGCGATCCCCGCCGACGGTCGAACCGTGTGGGTGCTCTATCTCGACGACGCACTCGGTTCGATCGGATGGCCCGGCGTGGAAGTGCCGAGCGGCGGCCGCATGATGCGTCGCGGTGAGTACGGCAACGCAGCGGTCACTCACGAAGGCGAGGGATTCGGCGGGTGGGAAGGGCTCGGGCGCTTCGCGGTGTTCCGCGCGCACGACGGCATCGCGGTGTTCGTCGAGGGACCCGCGAAGCAGCGACTCGCGCTCACGGGCCGCGAGATTCCGCGGCAGTTGATCGAACGAATGGGGTGATGCGGCGCGCGTCCTTCGAATGCGCGCCTCGCGGGCTCGGGTCGAAGCGGGCGCGTGGCAGACCAGAGCATCGAGTGTTGAATACGATCCGCGCCGGCACGTCGCGACGTGCGACCACACCGATTGCGCACTCATCACTGAGGGAACGCGATCAGGCCATCGCGACGCGGCCGGAGCGCGCTTCGGTGAAGACCTTGATCGCGCTGTCGATCGAGTTCTCGAGCGAGTCGACGATGAGGTTGTAGAGCAACGTGCTCGGCCCGCGGAGCGCTTCGTAATAGCGCTGACGATCGGTCGAATGAACGATCGCGGGAGGATATCCACCGCGCAGCAGCACCAGGTTCATCGCGAGGCGCGCGATCTTTCCGCTGTGCTTCGGGAACGGATAGACCTGCATGATCTTGAAGTGCAGCTTCGCCGCGAATCGCAGCGACGTGAGCTTCTTCGTGTCCGGATCCGCGAGCCAGTCACCGAGCTTCTTCATCTCGCCCGCGATCTTGTCGGCCGCCGGGATGTCGTGGAAATAGAGCCGATGGACGGGAGTGTCCTTGCGGTACGGCCCGTCGATCGCGGCCTGCTCGGGATTCTCCGGGGGGAGGAGCACGTCGCGGATCTTCAGGATCGTTTCGACCGTTACGGGGTTCTTCTTCCCCTTGGCGGCGATCTCTCGCACGAAGTCGATCGCGTTCTTGTGGGCGCGGATCTCGTCGTGGATCGGGATGAGCGACACATCGGGCACGACGTCTTTGTCCATCGCGCTCTTGAGCTCGTCGCGTGACAGCACCGTCCCTTCCAATGCGCTGTCGTGATAGATCCACGACATATCCAAGCGTTCCTGGAACTCGGCCAGCACTTGTTCGTCCTGTGCGGCCAGATGTTCCTCGAGCTTGTGAAGCTTCGCGTCGAGCGTGAGGCGACTCGCCATGGATGCATTCCCTCGAAGGAGTGACGGCGCTTCGAAGCGCCCGGATAGGGGCGGAACGTAGAAAAGCGAGGCGAGTCCGTCAACAAGTCCCCGCGCGGACGTGCTAGCGTCGCGAGCGATGGGGCATCGGTCGCTCGGGGGACGGGCACTGTGGCTGGCGATGGGCGCACTCTCGTGCGTGGCTTGTGCACAGGCCGGCATGACGACGGACGACGCGTCGCATTCCGACGCGAGCGACACCGTTTGCGTGCCGGGCGCGACCGACCTACCGGACCCGGGGAACGCCGACACGAACTGCGACGGGATCGACGGGGATCGCTCGGCCGCGGTGTTCGTCGCGACCGACGGAGACGACTCGAATCCCGGTACGGCCGAGGCGCCCGTGCGGTCATTGCGGGTAGGCCTGGCGAGCGCGCGCACCGGACACAAGACCCAGGTCCTGGTCGCGGTCGGGATGTACACCGAGACATCGACGCTGACGCTCGTCGATGGCGTGGGGGTTTTCGGCGGCTTCGATCGTGCGAACGGCTGGCGGCGCGGGTCGGGAATGACCGTCGTGTCGGGTCCGGCAGTCGCTGCCGAGGCGCGGATGATCACGAGCCCGACGACGATCGCGCGAATCGAATTCGACGCCGCGGACGGGCAGGCGCCCGGCGGTGCTTCGATTGCGTTGCGTGCGGTCGACGCCTCGATGTTGCGAATCGAAGATCACGCAGTGCTGTCCGCGGGGCGCGGCGCGGCGGGGTCGAACGGCGCCGTCGGTGACGTGGGCGCGAGCGGATCGCGCGGCGGTTCGGGCGGCGCGGGTGCACCCGACGATCAGTCGATGCCCGGCAGCGCAGGGTCTGCGGCGACCAACTCCAGCTGCCCCATGGCCAACGGCGGACGCGGCGGCATCGGCGGTTCGGACCCGAATTTTCGCGGAACCGACGGCGCATCCAGCGCGGCGGGGCTCGCGGGCGGCGCAGGCGGCGCGATGCCGGGATGTTCGGGGGTCAGTGGTCGCGACGGTGCCACCGCGGTGGCTGATGGCGATCGAGGGACCGCCGGTCGCGGTGGAATGACCGCGGGACGATTCGACGCGACGTCTTTCGCGTACGTGCCTTCCAACGGCACCGACGGTGTCGACGGCAATGCGGGCGCGGGCGGTGGCGGTGGTGGCGGTTCGTCGGGTCAGACCACAGCGGCGTGTCTCGATGGTTCGGGCAACGGCGGCGGGGGCGGTGGATCCGGCGGCTGCGGCGGTTCGGGCGGGACGGGTGGTGGCGGTGGTGGCGCATCGGTCGCCCTGCTCGCGGTTCGATCGGCGGTCACCGTGAGCAACGTGACGCTGCAAACACTCGGCGGTGGCGTCGGTGGTTCGGGCGGCACCGGCGGCATGGGCGGCACCGGCGGCGGCGGCGGACTCGGCGGAACGGCGTCGGTGAACGAGATCGGCAAGGGCGGCGACGGCGGCGGCGGCAAGCGCGGCGGCGAGGGCGGCGCAGGCGGCGGCGGTGGTGGCGGTCCGAGTGTCGGCATCTGGGCCGACGGCATGGCGACGCATGCGGACAACGTCATCTATCAGCTCGGCGAGCCTGGACGTGGCGGCACGAGCCCGGGCGGCACCCCGGCCGAGGGTGCGCGCGGCGCGCAGCAGCAGATGCAGGGCCCGTAACGCGACACGCGGCGTTTCCGCGGAAAACGCCGGGCGCTCGAGCGTGCGTGGTACGGTGCCACCGAGGCCGCGAACGATTCCGTGCGAGAGCCGAAGGACTCAGCACCACCCATGATGGTGCCCCCCGCGTCCGAAGCGACGGTTGCCGCGACGGACGATCTCGACCCGGCGCTGCCGGTGGACGTGTTGCCGACGCGCGCTCGTCTCGATGTGCGGACCTTGTTCGAACAGCACTTCGACTTCGTCTGGCGGGCATTGCGAAGGCTCGGGGTTCCCGAGTCCGACGTCGACGACGTTCTTCAGGAAGTGTTCGTGATCGTTCATCGCAAGCTCCCCGAGTTCGAGGCACGCAGCCGCGTGACGACGTGGCTGTACGGGATCTGTTTTCGCACCGCGAGCGATCATCTGCGCAAGGTGCGGCGCCATCGCGAGGAGCTGAACGACAGCGTGCCCGACACCGTCGATCCCGGCGACACGCCCGAAGAACGGCTGCAGGGACGCGAAGCGCGAGAGCGGCTCGACGAAGTGCTGGCGATGCTCGATGCGGACAAGCGCGCGGTGTTCGTGATGTACGAAATCGACGAGCTGCCGGTGGATGCGATCGCCGAGATCGTGAGCATCCCGGTCGGTACGGTGTATTCGCGACTGCGCGCGGCACGCGAGGAATTCGAAGCGGCAGCGCAGCGAGTGCGCGCGCGCTGGGCGCATCGCACGAAGGCAGGGCGATCGTGAGCGATCAACGACGCATCCTCGATCGCGAGAGCAACGCGAGTCCCTTGCTGAAAGACCTCGTCGTATCGGCGCGCGACGACGCACCGCCTGCTGATGCGAAGGCCCGCGCGCGGACGCGACTCGATCGTTCGCTCGGCGAAGAAGGCGTCACCACCCACGTCTCCGCGCTCTCCGCGGCGATGGCGGAGAAGCTCACCGCACCGCTGCTCACGGCGGTTCCGCTTCCGACCGCGGCGCAATCCGCGCCGGCGAGCCCGCGCGCGACCGCACCTCGCACGTGGCTCTTCGCGTCGATCGCGGCCGCGAGCATTCTGGCGGTGGGTGGCGTCGGCATCGTGTCGCTGCTGCGAAACAACAATCCGCCGCAACAAGTGGTGGTGCAGGCTCCTCCCCCCGCGACCCCGGCGACGACCGCGAGCGCGGCGAACACTGCCGCCAGCAACGCAGCCCCCGCGAACGGCACGGTGCCCGCTGGTGGCGCGGCGCCACCGGGGCAGCAGGTGGCCGCGAACACCGCGACACCGGGAAGTGCGACTGCGGGCGGCAGCGAACCGAGCGGCGGCACGCGCGAGCGAACGGGATCGAGCGGTGGTTCGCGCTCGACGCGCGAGCGAACGGGTTCGTCCGGTGCGACTGCGAGTGCCGCATCGAGCACCGCGGCGGCTCCGAGCGGCGGAGCGAGCGGCACGGGCTGCGCGGCGCGTTGTCGTGGCGACATCGATTGTCTGCTCCGTTGTTCGACGCAGAGCAGTCCGTCGGGCGCGAGTCATGCCGCTGCGGCGGCAACTGCCGGCGGACCCGAAGCGCCCTCGCGCAATGCCGTCCTCAGCGCGCTCAACGGTGTGCGAGGTTCCGTTCAGGCGTGTGGGCACGGAATGACAGGGACTGCGAGTGTCGCGATCACGTTCGCGAGCAGCGGCCGCGTGACCAGCGCGAACGTAGCGCCGCCCTTCGCAGGCACCGCAGCGGGTTCGTGCATCGCGCGGGCGGTACGATCGGCGAGTGTTCCGAGCTTCACTCGCCCATCGTTCACCGTGAATTTTCCGTTCGTGATTCGCTGACCGCGCGGACGCGCGAGGAGATTACTGGCAGCCCGCGGGCGCGTTGCCCATCGCGGTCAGGCTCTGACGAACACCGGCGAGCGTCTGCGCACACGCCGCTTCACCCTGCGCACCGAGCGCGCTCAGTTGCGGGATCTGAGCGCAGCTCGACGCCATGCCTTCGAAGCCGGGCGTCGTCGTGAGGCTCTGACAGCATCGCGCGTACGCCGCGCAGGAAGCACCCATGCCACCCGGCATCGGCGCCTGCATCCCGGCGGGCATCACGCCTGGCATCTGACCGGGCATCGCACCCGGCATCTGTCCGGGCATCACACCCGGCATCTGTCCCGGCATCATTCCCACGTTGCTTCCCGCGCCGGTGCGCGAGGTGACGGTGATCCCGTCGACCTGCATCGAGTACGTGGTCGACGTGCGGCGCCGCCCGCGCGACGAGTACGACACGCGCGTTCCGGTGCGCACGGTGCTGTACGAGAACGCGATCGTTCCGCTGCACGGTCCCGGTGCGGTCATCCCGGCCATCATCACGGGCGTGCCCGTGACCGTCGCGGTGCCCGAGCCGCTGCTGCTCGTTCCGGTGTTGTTCACCGTGGTCACGTTCACGTTCGTGAGGGCCTGCGCATCGAACGCGCACAGCGACGCGGCCCACGACGGTTCGGTCTGGAACCCGTCGACGAGAATGTCGTGCAGTCGATCCTTCGTCGACTTGCAGCCCGTGAGAGACAACGCACTCAATGCCAGCAACACACCGGCCGCTCGCGCAGACAGAACGCTCATCGACGAATCCTCCCGACGCGCATCGACACGAAGCGCGCTCGCGAAGACCGTATCACGCGAACTCTCTCAGGCGATCGTGTAACCGCCGTCGACGACGAGTGTCTGTCCCGTCATGAACGACGAAGCATCCGACGCGAGATACAGCGCAGCTGGCGCGATCTCGTCCGGCGCGGCGTAGCGTCCGAGCGGTGTGCGTTCGACCACGCGCTTGAGAATGTCGTCGTTGGTGATCAGCGCTTGCGCGAAGCGAGTCTCGACCAGGCCGGGCGCGATCGCATTCACGCGGATCCCGCTCGGTCCGAGTTCGATCGCCATCGTCTTGGTCATCGACAGCACCGCCGCCTTGGTCATCGCGTACACGCCCTGCAGCGGTGCACCCGTGAGCGCGACCATGCTCGCGACATGAACGATCGACCCGCGTGCATTGCGTGCGAGCAGATGATTCGCCACCGCCCGCGCCGCTTCGAAGTACCCCTCGAGATTCACTTCGAAGGTCTTCTTCCACGCACCCATGTCCGCGCTGAGCATCGGCCCGAAGTGCGGGTTCGTCGCGGCGTTGTTCACCAGCACGTCGACCTGCCCGTAGTGCGCGACCGTCTGTTCGACGAGTGCCTGCACCTGCTCGGGCTTGCCCGCGTGCGCGGCGATGGCCGTCGCATCGCCACCCGCGGCGCGAATGGCGGCGACGACACCTTCCAGCGATTCGACTTTGCGCGCGGTGACCACGACCTTGGCGCCGTGTGCCGCGAACGATCGCGCGATGGCCTCGCCGATGCCGCGGCTGGCGCCCGTCACGATCGCGACCTTTCCTTCCAGATGAATCGCTGGCTTCACGCGCGCGCTCCGATCACTTCGGGAGATTGCGTTCGATCATCCGACCGACTCGCGGCATCGCTTCCTGCACGTGTTTCTTTCCCTGCGGACGAAGCGACTCGTACGCTTTCTTCATCGTTCCGTGCTTCGACTTCGCCGCGCGTTCGTCGGTGATCGCGAGCAAGGCATCGGCAACTTCGCCACCGCGACCCGCGAAGTAATCCCCCAGGCTCCGGCCGCCGCCAGCCGCCTGCCACTGCCCGTAGAACGGCTCGAGGCGCGCCACGAAATCATCGAGCAACCCGTCGACCGCTTCGCGGATGGCGCCCGGCTTCACGGCCTTCACCATCTTGAACGCGCCCTTCACGGCGAGCCCGGTGAGACCGCCCTTGTCGGCGACTTCTTCGTCGAGCACTTGCTCGCACTCGGTGAGAATCTGCGGGCGCTTGC
>CBIHQZ010000070.1:0-12149 GCA_966212315.1 uncultured Myxococcales bacterium | reverse complement strand
GTGCTCGCGACCGGCGAAGACGTGGCCGCATCGCTCGCGCAGGCCGTCACGCTGTTGCAGATCAAGCGACACGTCGCGCAAGCGATCGCGATCGATTGCCCGTGCGACGAGAGCGCACATCTCGCGGCACGTCTGTCCGACGAACTCGCACTCGGCGTGTGCTCGGATGCATACGAACAACTGCTCGGCACCGACGGCGCCGCCACGCATTCGGCCGAAGGTCTGCGTGCACTCGCGGGCGCTGGCTGCGTGCCCGAGTGCGCGCGAACCGGGCTCGGTGGAAACGGCGAAGACCCGGTGCTCGAAGCCGCTCGCGCGTGTCGCGGTGAAGCCGACGCCGTCTTCGCGCCGTTCGCCGACGCGACGCACTCACTCGCCACATGGTCCAGCACGGCCGCGACGCGTCTCGCTGCGCGCACGAACGACGTGGCGGTGAACGCAGTGCTCGCTGCGGCGCCCGCGATTCCCGAGAACGGCAGCCTTCCGATGCCTCCCGCGCTCTTCGTCGCGGGCGGAGGGCGCACGGTCGATGTGCCGCCGGTGAGTGGTGCGACCGGCTCGGGCGTGGAACTCGGCGAAGCTTCGGTGGTCGTGTGGATGCCGGCGGAAGGCGATGTGTGGGTACGTTCCGCGCGTCAGTTCTCGCTCACGCCGACGGCGCCGACCGAAGGTCGCGCAGTGCCGCTCACGTCCATCGCTGCCGCAGTCGATCAGGTCGCGCCCGCGAGCGAACGTCGTCAGCCGGTTGCGATCGTCGTCGATCGCGAAGCGCGTGCACCGCGGTTTCTCGCGGCGCTCGGAAACATCCCGCGTCACGAAGCCGCCGCCGGTGCGTCGTCTGCGCCGACCGATGGCGTGGTGGCGTTCGCCGTGCGCAACGGTGCATTCAGTCGATACATCCCGATGCGCGTGGTGCCCACGGCGAGCGGCAATTATCTACGCGTCGGCGAGCGGCAGATCACCGTGGTCACGGGCGACAACGTCGCGCAGATCGTGACGTTGAGTGCACCGCCCGCATCCGGTGCGGACCTTCTCGGTGGCGCGTTGACCGACGCCGCGCCGGCCACCGTGCCGAGCGTGGTCTTCGAATCCGACGCAAGTGGTTCGACCATTGCGCGCGTGCTCGACGCGCTGGCAGTGCACGTCGGACGTGCCGCGCATCCGGAAGCACCGCGCGTGGTGCTCGCGCCGGGCGAGGGCGCGCTCACAGTGAACGTGACCGACGCCGCGCGCGCCACGGCGCTGCGCGCTGCCGTCGATGCTCATCGCGCCGAAGCGATTCGCTGCCTGGAAGCGCGACCGGCCGATGCGCTCAACGTCGCGCGCGTCGATGTCCATCTCGTGCTCGATGCCCGCGGACGCGTGACCCGCGCGGACACCGCGACGCACGATGCACCCCATCTCGAACCCGTCGTGGCGTGTCTCGCGCCGCGATTGCGCGCGTGGCGTCTGCCTGCGCCCGGTGTCGCGAATGCCGAGATCCACGTGGCGTACGTGCACGAACGAAATGCTGCGCCCGCCGCCTCGGCCGCACCCACGACGTCCTCGGCACCGCCCGCAGGACACGGACGCGCAGCCGCAGTGCGGCCCGCCCGCCCGGTGAACGTGCCGAACGCTGCACGCCCTGCAACGCACTGACGAGGCATCGATGAACGCACCATCACGGGTTCGTACGCTCGTCCTCGTCGCCACCGCATCGCTCGCACTCACGGCGTGCGCGCCAGATCCGATCATCGGAACCTGGCGCAACACGGTGAGCGTGCTCGGCAGCGACTTCATTTCCGACTTCGTCTTCCACGACACGAACGCATTCGAGACCGTCACCACTTCGACGTACCCGGGCGACTCGACGTCGTACCCCGGCTGCGTGCAGGTCACGCGGTCGAGCGGCGGGAGTTGGAGCACGTCGCGCAGTGGCAGCGACATGGTGCTCGCGCTCGCGCCGGCGCCCGCACCGAGCGTGACGATCGAACGGCACGGCTGCCAGATGAGCGCCGACAACATTCCCGCGACGCAGCAGGATCCGAGCACCGCGGGAATGACCGCGAACGGCACGTACACGTATTCGATCAGCGGCACGCAGCTATCGCTCACCTCGACCGGCAATGGCATGACCAGCACGACCGTATTCACGCGCGTGCCGTGAAAATCACGCGCCGCCTCGAGCGTGGCCCGCGCTCTGCGGGTTGACTTCCAGTCGCGTCCGATCGAGGTTCCCGCCTTCGGCCACAGGGCCACCAACAGGAACTTGATGACATTCGATTCGCTACAACTCACACCGCAACTTCTCTCCGCCGTCGCCAACGAGGGCTACACGGAGCCGACGCCGATCCAGCAGCAGGCCATTCCGCACGTACTCGCGGGCCGCGATCTGCTCGGGATCGCGCAGACCGGAACGGGGAAGACCGCGGCATTCGCGCTGCCCATTCTGCAGCGCCTCGCGCGCACGACGCCGTCCGCAGGACATCGTCACGTGCGTTGCCTCATTCTCTCGCCCACTCGTGAACTCGCGGCGCAGATCGCCGAAACGTTCGGCACGCTCGGTCGCGGCACCGGACTGCGCCACACGGTCGTGTTCGGCGGTGTCGGTCAGCGTCCGCAAGAAGACGCGATGCGACGCGGCGTGGACATCGTGGTCGCGACGCCGGGGCGTCTGCTCGATCTGATGAGCCAGGGCTACGTGCGCCTCGAGCATCTCGAAGTGTTCGTGCTCGACGAAGCCGACCGCATGCTCGACATGGGATTCATCCACGACGTCCGCAAGGTCGTCGCGAAGATCCCGAGCAAGCGCCAGACGCTCTTCTTCTCGGCGACGATGCCGGGCGACGTGCAGCAACTCGCCGATGGTCTGCTTCGCGACCCGGTGCGCGTCGAAGTCACGCCGGTCGCCACGACCGCGGAGAAGATCGCGCAGTCGGTTTACTTCGTCGAAAAGGGCGACAAGCGAGCGCTGCTCGAGAAGCTCCTGAACGATCGCAATGTCGAACGTGCGTTGGTGTTCACGCGCACCAAGCACGGCGCCAATCGGCTCGCGGAGCAGCTGACGCGCGCGTCGATCACGGCGCTTGCGATTCACGGCAACAAGTCGCAGGGCGCGCGCGAGCGTGCACTCGACGGATTCAAGCGCGGCACGTTGCGCGTGCTCGTCGCCACGGACATCGCGGCGCGCGGAATCGATGTGCAGGGGATCACGCACGTCGTGAACTACGAACTGCCGAACGTTCCGGAGAGCTACGTGCACCGGATCGGTCGCACCGCGCGTGCGGGCGCCGAAGGGATCGCGTGGTCGCTCTGCGACACCGAAGAGCGCGAGTATCTCCGCGACATCGAGAAGACGATTCGTCAGCGCGTGCCGGTGGTCGAAGATCATCCGTTCCGTTCGACCGTTCCGTTCTCGGCCGGTCCTTCGCAGTCGATGGGCGGCGGTGGCGGTTCGCGTGGCGGCTCGCGTCCGGGTGGCTTCGGCGGCGGTGGTCGCGGACGCAACGGCGGCGGTGGTGGTGGCGGTGGTCAGCGAGGCGGACATGGTCCGGCGCGCGGCCACGGCGCGAGCACGCAATCTTCGGGCGGCGCGAGGCCCGCGCAGTCGAGTTCGGGCGCACGTCCGCAGACGCAGTCATCGGGCGGCGGCGGTGGAGCACGTGTGCAATCGAGCGGTGGCGTGGTGAGCGCGCGACCGGCCGGCGGCGGCGGACACTTCTCGCACAATCGCGGCCCGCGCGGCCGCGGGTAAGCGGGATACCTCACCCCCGCTCCGCGCGCCCCTCTCCCTCCGACGCCACGCCTGACGGACGTACGCAGGCGTCGTCGAGAGAGGGGCTGGAACGATGGCGGCGTGAATGGAGCAGGGGCTGGCACGACGGCGGCGTGAATGGAGCGTAGGAACCGAGATGCGATGATCGCGATCGATCATCGCGTCCTCGTATCCAGCACGCGCAACCGTGGCGCCCTCGCCTCGCATCCAGCCCACCCAACCGTCGCGCTTAGCGCCAAGCGCCATTCACGCTCCAGCCCGCCGCACTCGCGACGCCTGCTGATCACCCCCACCCAGCATTCTTCGAGCCCCTCTCTCGACGTCGCCTTGCGCATCCTCCGCCGATTGCGCGCGACGGAGGGAGAGGGGCGCGCGGCAGCGGGGGTGAGGTTCTGACGCCTCGCGACAGAGGGAGAAAAGAATCAACCCACCGAGCTATTGCTCGGTGGGCTCGGTGGAGCTGAAGGGAGTCGAACCCTCGACCTCGTGAATGCCATTCAAGCGCTCTCCCAACTGAGCTACAGCCCCGGACTGAAACTCGAACCGCGCTGCCGCCGCTCGAGAGGGAGCGCGTGTTTAACCGCTTCGCCCGGCGACGTCAACTGTCACGATTTTCAACGTGAGAGCCATCGGTCGATCGCCTCGGCGACCCCGCCGCCAGTGGTCGAAGTAGCAGTCAGCGTGTCGGTCGCTTCGCGGCGCACGGCTTCGGGCGCTTGCCCCATCACGAACGATCGCTTCGCCCATCGGAACATGGGCACGTCGTTGAACTGATCGCCGACGACCGCGGTGTGTTCGTTCGCGATGCCCAGACGCGTTGCGACCCGCGCGAGCGCCGCGCCCTTCGTGCATCCCGCCGGACGCGTGAGCACGGCCCACTGCCCGTCGATGCGGCTTGCTTTGAACGACACCACGTCGAGTCGGTCGCGATGCGATTCGCTCAGGTGTTCGTGCACCGCGCGCGCACTGGCTTCGGGCCCGAGTGCGAACGTGAAGGCGATGTCGCCGTCGCGATGCCATGCATTGGCCCCCGCGAATTCCGGGTGAAAATGCATCTGCTCGGTCCACACCTTCACGTAGTCGCGCAAGTGCGCGCCACGCTCGTCGCCGTGCAGCGCGTCGTGAAGGAGGACGAACGGCAGCATGGCGTGGCGTTCGAACGCGGCGACCGCATCGCGCGCGACGTTCACATCGATCGCGGTCTGCTCGAGACGCGCGCCCGTCGCAGGGTCGACGAGAAGCCCGCCGTCGGCGCACACGAGCGTGTGTTCGAGACCGAGCACGCGCGCAGTGGGAACCGTTCCGGTCGAGACGCGGCCGGTCGCGATGGTCACCGCGACACCGGCGTTCATCGCGCGCTTCACCGCGTCGACGTCGCGCGGATCGATCGTGCCGTCGTGGCGAAGAAGTGTTCCGTCGAGGTCGAGTGCAAGCAGTGCGCGTGGTGCGTTCACGGTTCGCGCGGACCGTGGCACATCGCGTATCGAGCGGCCAGCGAGGCGCTTGCCGCGCTCAGAAGGCGAGCGTCAGTCCCACGTGCGCGCCCCCATGAGCATCGACCCCGGCCGTGATGCAGCGCGGTGCGTAACGCGGCGGGGCTTCGCGGAGGAAGTACAACAGCGCGGCCGTGACACCGAGTCCGGCACCGAGCGCGAGGCCCGTTCCGCCGACGACATTCAATGTGCCCGCAGTCTGCGGATTCGCCTCGGTCGCACCCGCGATGAGCAATGCGCTCCCCGTGACGAGCGTCGCGAGCGATGCGGTGGCGGTGCCCCAGAACCATGCGTCGGCGCGTCCTCGCCGTGCCTGCATGTCCTGGATCTCGATGCGCGCGCCCTGAACGCGCGACACGATGCGTTCGGCGCGTTCGCGCTCGGCCGGATCGCTCACGTGCTCGAGGTAGTGCCGATACGCCGCGAGTGCATGCTCCGCGTCGCCCACGCGTTCGTAGACGAGCCCGAGGTCGAAGTAGAGATTGAAGCCCGCGGGATCGAGACGGATCGCAGTCTCGAGTTCACTGATGGCGCTTCGATAGCGACCGACCGCGTAGTACGCGCGGCCGCGCTCGTAATGGTGCAGCGCGCGCCCTTGCGCTTCGGTCGGCGCGATCGTGGGAGGCGGCGATGACGAAGGCATCACGTCGCTCGCGGAGATCTGCTGTGCCGAAGCGTCCGATGCGGATAGCAGCGCGGCGGAAGAGAGTGCGAGGGTCGCCGCGAGAACAGAAACGCGCATCGAGGGCGGCGCGAGGATACGGGAGGTCGCGGCGCAGATGCCAGCGAGAATGCGTGTGCGAAAACACGGCGCGCGTCGCGTTCGTTGCACGGTCATCGGTCCGAGCCGTACGGTCGTCGCGATGCGTCGTCGCGTGTTTCTCGTTTCGTCGATCGCTGCTTCGCTCGCGTGGTCTCCGCCGGCGGCAGCGCAGTCGGTTGCCGGTGATTTCGTGACCCCGGGCAGCACGGTGGCGAGCGCGAACGATGCCGATGCCGCGCGCGTCAATCCGGGCGCGATGCCGTTGGTGCGTTGGTTCTCGGCGCGTGCCACCGGTGTCGCCGAGCTTCGATCGAACCGCACTGCACTCGGGGGCGCGGCGCTCACGATGGTCACGCCGCTTCCGTTCGATCTCGGATTCAGTGCGAGCGTGTCGTGGCAGCACTCGCTCGTCGGTGGTGCGCATGGCGACGTCGTCACCGCTGACGTCGGCCTCGGCGCGATGGTTGCGCGCGCGCTCGGGCTCGGCGTTCGTCTGCGCGTGATGGGCGCAGGTGGTGACGGTGCTTTCGCGGACATCGCAAACGGCGCGGCGGCACTCGACGCGGGACTTGCGTGGCGACCGGCGTCGTGGCTCGGCGTAGGACTCGTGGGGCGCAATCTCGTGGGACCGCAGATTCCTGCGATCGGGTTGCAGCGTGCGGTCGTCGGCGGCGTTGCGATTCGTCCCACGGGCACCGACGTGTTCACGCTCGGCATCGACGGGAGCTACGCGCAGGGCAACACCGGTTTCGTGCGCGGTGCTGCGCGCGTTCGCGTTCCGTACGTCGGCTACGCGATGGCGGATGGTGTGGTCGACATCCCATCGTTCGGATGGCGCGCGAGCGCTGGCATCGAAGTGGACTTCGGCACGGTGGGCGCAGCCGGTGGCGTCGTGGTCGGCGATGATCGCGTCGCGGTCGGCAACGGACTGCTCGGCGGATGGGCGAGCGTGGGGATCGAAGGGCTGCGCGAGCGCGGGATTCCCGACGGCGGGGTGCTCGTCGCGTTGACCACCGGCGACCTCGGCGGGCGCGACCTTGCGCACTTCGTGATCACACTCGAACGCTTCACCCACGATCCGAGCGTGCGGGGCATCGTGTGGACACCGCGGGGCGAGGTCGGCGGGCTCGAGCACGCGGAAGAACTGCGCGAGGCTTTCGCACGCTTCCGCGCCACCGGACGTCACGTGTTCTGCCACCTCGGCGATCCGACCGGCAGCACCTACTACGGCTGCACCGCCGCCGAATCGGTGACCATGGATCCGACCGGCTCGTTCCGTAGCGCAGGCCTTCGCACCACGTTCATCTTTCTCGGCGACGCGCTGCGCGACATCGGCGTGCGCACTCAGTTCCTTCGCATCGGCGTGTGGAAGAACGCACCCGAGCAATTCACCCGGCGCGGATCGACGCCGGAAGCGCGCGCGCAAGAAGAGCAGATCGTCGACGACTACTACGCACACTTGCTCGATGGCATCGCGACGAGTCGTTCGCGCGACGGGCGCGCATGGAGCGCCGCGAACGTTCGCACGCTCGTCGAAGGCGGTCCGTACACCGCGCGCGAAACGCTCGCTCACGCGATGGTCGACGCACTCGCGACGCGCGATCGAGCACTGACGATCGCTTCGAACACGGCCCACGCGCCGGTCATCGAATGGAGTGATCGCGTGCCGTTCCGACCGCATGGATGGTCGGCCGGTCGCGGCGTCGCGGTGGTGCACATCGACGGCGACATGATCGAAGGCGAGAGCATGGAGGTGCCGATCCTCGCACTGCGCTTCGTCGGCGATCGCACCGTGCGCGCGACGCTCGAAGAGCTGGCCGCTGATCCAACGGTCGGCGCCATCGTGCTGCGCATCGATTCGGGCGGTGGCGCGGCCGGAGCAGCCGAGTCGATCTGGCGCACCGTCTCGCGCATCGCGCGTCGCAAACCCATCGTCGTGTCGGTCGGGCGTCTCGCCGCGAGCGCTGCCTATTACATCGCCGCGCCGGCCGCCGAGATCCTCGTCGAACCTTCGAGCCTCACCGGTTCGATCGGCATCTTCTACGGACGCGCCGACATCGCGCCGCTCCTCGGCCGACTCGATGTCGGGATCGAGACGCTCCGTCGCGGCGAGCACGCGGACTACGACAGCATGTATCGACCGTGGACCGCCGACGAAGAGCGACTCGTGGGGCATCTCATCGAAGAGACGTACGAGCAGTTTCTCGCGCGTGTCGCTTCGGGCCGGCACATGACGCGCGACGCGGTTCATCGCGTGGCGGAAGGGCGTGTGTTCAGCGGTACGCGTGCGCTCGGCACCGGGCTCGTCGATCGCATCGGCGGACTGTGGTTCGCGATCGAGAGGGCACGCGCGCTCGGTCATCTCGCGAGCGACGCCGAGATCCGCGAGTACCCCGCGACGAGTCCGGGACTGCTCGAGAGCCTCGTGTCGCTCGCGACGTCAGCGAGCGATCCGGGGCATTCGATCGCGCGCATCGCATCGCACGGAGAAGCGGGCGCAGCGCTGCGTTGGCTCTACAGTGTGAGCATGGCGCACGGACAACCGCTCGCGATGATCGAGTGGCCGATGGATCTGCCGTGAGTACGACGGCGAACGAAGGTTTCGCGGTCTTCGAGACTGCTGTCGGTCCCTGCGGAATCGCGTGGGGGCCGCTTGGCGTGACGTGCGTGCAATTGCCCGGACGCGATGCCGAAGCGACGCGAGCGCGCATGATGCGGGTTCGACCCGAGGCCATCGAGATGGTGCCGAGTCCGCCTGTACGCGCGACGATCGACGACGTGATCGCACTGCTCACGGGCGAGGTGCGCGACTTCTCGACGACCGTGCTCGACATGCGGGACGTCTCCGAATTCAACCAGCGCGTCTATGACGTCACGCGCACGGTCGGTCCCGGCAGTACGACTACCTACGGCGAAATCGCCCGCCGACTCGGTGATCGCAGCCTCGCGCGCGCAGTCGGGCAGGCGCTGGGACAAAACCCTTTCGCGATCGTGGTGCCCTGTCATCGCGTCCTCGCAGCCGACGGGCGTGCGGGAGGATTCTCGGCGCCCGGCGGTGTCTCCACCAAGGTCCGCATGCTCGAGATCGAGTCGGCACGCACGAGTCCGGTGCAGACACGCTTCGCGTTCGACACGCCGAAGCGCACGTGAAATGCCGTACGGCTCAGCACCTCGCGATGCCCGCAGCTAGACTCGATCGAACGATGCATCGCGCTCCGACGTTCGCACTGCCACTCCTCGCCGCGCTCCTCGCGCTGTGTTCACTCGCGGGGTGTCAGACCGGTTACATCCTGCAGCAGGGGGTCGGGCAACTCTCGATGTTGTCGCGGCGCGAACCGATCTCGCAGGCACTGCAGGACCCGCGCCTCCCCGCGACCGCACGCGATCGACTGGTCGTCGCGTGGCACGCGCGACAGTACGCGCACCGCACGCTCGGACTGAACACCGCGGAGAGCTATCGCGACGTCGTGGTGCTCGATCGCGATGCGGTCAGCTACGTCGTGTCCGCCGCGCCGCCCGATTCGCTCTCGCCGTACCTCTGGTGCTTCCCGCTGGCGGGATGTCTTCCGTACATCGGGTACTTCGATCGCGCGAACGCGGAGCGCGAGGCCAATCGTCTGCGTGCACTCGGCTACGACGTCGCGACGCGCGGCGTGAGCGCGTACAGCCTCGGCGGGTGGATGCCCGATCCGATCTATTCGTCGCTGCTCGACGAGTCACGCGGATGGGTCGCCAACACGGTGATCCACGAACTCACGCATGGAACCGTGTTCCTCGCCGGACGGGCCGGGTTCAACGAGAGCCTCGCGACGTTCATCGGTGATCACGGCGCCGTGGATTTCCTTCGCGAGCACTACGGCGCGGGCTCGCGCACGGTTCGCGACGCCGAAGGCGAACTCGCGGACTACGCGCTCTACGAACACGCGATGAGCGACCTTCGACTCCGACTCGTCGCGCTGTATGCCTCGCATCGACCGCGTGCGGAGATCTTGCGTGAACGCGCGCAGGTCTTCGCCGAGGCACGTACGACGATCGCCGCGCTTCCGTTGCGCACCATCGACGCGCCGCGCCTCGCACGCCGATCCATCAACAACGCAGTGCTCGCTACCCACGCGACCTACTTCGGCAACGCAGCGCTCTTCGCGCGCGTGTTCGATCGACTCGGTCGGGACCTGCCGCGTTTCGTTGCGTTCATGCGCGATCACGTCGCACACGAATCGGATCCCGAGGCGTACCTGCAGCACTGGCTCGGTCCGGAGCGAGCGGCCGACGTTGCATCGCGCGCCGAGTGAGTTTGCGCGCGTTCGATCGTTACACGCCGTCGCGGGCAGTTGGTCGCAACGCATGAGCGCGCACGCGCGACGAGATGTGATTCGTCGATCCCTCGAGGCAACCCGTGTCACCTCGAGGCATCGATTCGATTTCAGTTCGCTTCGAACGTGCCGCCGCTGGCAGTGCAGCCCATCATTGCCTGCTCGGTCGTGAGGGGCCCGTAGAAGTTCGTGGTCGCCGACGCGGCGCCCGACGTGACCGTGCAACGGCCGACGCGGCCGGTCGACGTGCACGCCGACGCCGAGTAGGTCGTCCCGCTGCCCGTGCACGACTGCATCACGCTCGACGCGGTGTAACCGGCGCCGAAGTCGACGCACGACATCGACGAACCCGCCATCGTCGTACAGCTACCGGCCGCCGAGCTTCCGCAGCCCGCCGCGACGCTCATCACGATCGCCGCAAGAATTCCGAATGCAACCTTCATCAGTTCCTCCTCCATCCATGGACCGTTGTCGGACGCGACGAATTCGCCTCCGACGCGCGGGTTCATACACGCGAAATCAAAAATGTGGATACAGCGAAATCCTCATTTTGAGTGTGAGTCACGGCGACGGATTTCGCTCCGACCACACGGCGTCCAGCTGCTCCCACGCTTCGATCCGCCGCCCGTCGTCGCCAGGAAATGCCTGTGAACGAAGCGACTCGATCGCCGCGTGGCGCGCCGCCGGATCGAGGTTCTGATCGCGCTCCACGGCGCGGCGGGCCGTCTCGTATTCGCTCACGCGCGGAAGCCACGAGTCGTCGTTCGCTTCGAGTTCGACACGGCGACGCGTCCGCTCTTCCGCCAGGATTCCGATCACCATCCCGCGCGCCGCCTCCGACGCGACGCCCGCATCGCGAAAGCGAGTCTCGAGTTCGTCCATGCGCGCGCGGAGTGCCTGCGCGCCTTCGATCGCCCCACGGATCGATTCCCGCTGTGCATCGGTCCACGGCGCGTTCGCGTCGCTCGCACTTCCGAGGACAGCGGGAGGAGCCGCCATCGCCACGCGGGATGCATCGGGTGTCGCGCTCGGCGCCAAGGGGGCACTCTCCGCGCGCGGAGCATCGACCGTTGGCGGGACTTGCAACGGTGTCGTCTCCGGCTCGGCGGGTTCCGGCGGCGAGGTCGCTTCGGTCACGACCTCGCGTGTCGATGCGCGCAGCGCAAATCGCAATGCGAACGCCATCACGGCGATCACGGCGCACGATGCGACGATCAGGAGCGCGACGAAGCGACGGCGCGGAGGGGCACTGACGACTGATTCGCGAGAGCGCATCGGGAGCGGGGCCGTGTTTACAACAAGTCGCACGCGCGTTGTCTCGAAGGTGCGCCGCGGCTGTCACTACGCTGTCACGCTACTTCGATCGCCTCGTCGACCACGGCGCTCCGACGCCAGCGTCCCGCGGCCATGCGCGATGAACGCGTCGATCAGTCCGGTGATGGCGAGCGCTCATGGTCAGCGAACTCCCGATCGTCGAAGACCACGGATTCGAACTCGCGAGCGGCACTCGGGACGACGAGGGGCAATGCAGCTGCGGTTCTCGTGATGCGCTTGCCGCGTCGCGACGGCGCGGATTCGATTCAGCGAGCGCGCGTCGCGTCGGCTTGCAATGCCGCATCGGCCTACAGGTCCAGCACCACGTCACCCTGTGGAAGCGAGCAGCAGATCAGGGCGTTGCCTTGCGCGGGCGGATCGAGCGGCTGCGGGTCGTAGCGAACCGCGCCCGAAATGAGGCCTGACTCGCACGAGTGGCACACGCCTGTCCGACAGGCCCAACGAACGGGGACATCACTTGCTTCGGCGAGCTGGAGCAAGTTGCGATAACG
>CBIHQZ010000069.1:0-12201 GCA_966212315.1 uncultured Myxococcales bacterium | reverse complement strand
TGGTCGATTCGCACCGTGCCGAGCGCGAACGTCGCACTCCGTCGGGTGTGCGCAATGGTGCCGGACCCGAACGTCGTATGGGCCCGGCGCACGCGCTCCGTGCCGAATGGAAACGTCGAACGACGCTGCTGCGAGGCGCCCCATTCGCGCTGCCGATCTGGTGCGTTGCCAGCATCTCTCGACGCGCTTCCTCCACGCGATCGCGAACCGCAACGTCGACGCAGAGCAACTCGGGCGAACCTACCGCGACGAACGGCAGCGAGCGCTGTCTACGCGCGCATCCAGGCCGCCACACGCTTGATCGCGGACCGTCATCCGCATCTCGAGGCGCTGATGCCCTCGCTTCGCGCGCGAGCAAGAAGGCGGCGGTGACGCGTCACTGGGTGCGTGCGAGGTGCGAGAACACTCGCTCCGCCGCTCGCGCTTCGTACGGCCCGTGCGCCCATGCGCGCACCTTGCCTTGCGCGTCGAGCGCGAAGAAATACGGCTGATGGTCACCACGCGGGAGTCCGAGTGAGCGCCGCGCCGAACCATTTCGGTCGATCCAGGTCCGGTGCCATTCGTCACGCGGTGTCTGATCGCGGGCCGCGCTGCGCACCATCGATGTCGGTACGAACAGTGACAGGTCGAGCGAGACAACGGTCACGAACTTCACGTTCGTTCCACGGAAGCGTCGCCGCGCTTCCTGCGTCCACGTTCGCGCACCGTCGCCGGCCTCGCTGCTCGTCAGTACAGCGAGGAACGTCGGACGTCCGCGCAACTCGCTGCTGTGGTGCGCCTGCCCGGTGATGTCCGCGCTACGAAACGGTGGAAGCGGGGCCTGCACTGCAGGCATGGCCGCCACGGACGAGGCGCCGGCTAGAAACGCGAGGGCGAGCATCGATGCGCGAAGCTTGATGGTGGAATGCATGCATGTTGTTCGGTGCACGCCGCGCGCCGAACTGCGGACACGCGAGCGCGCTCGCTGACCGGCAATCGCGATACGATCGCGCATCATGTCGACGCGTCTTCCTTCGCTGCTCGTGCTCGTTCCATTCGTCGCTGCGTGCGCTGCGCAGACCGGATCGACCGACGCGGGCGCCGATCACATCACGCCTGCAGACGCTGCCGCGGACGTGCCGTCTCTCGACACAGCGAACGACGACATCGTCTCGAGCGACACTCTCGACGACGTCGGATTCGACACCGTTGCGCCCGACGCCGCGGGCGATGTCGCGACCGATACGCCGCGCGACACGACGACGCCGGATGCCGGGATGATCAACCCATTCCCGGGGAGCTTCGCATCGCCGTCGATCGTGCGCGTCGGCTCGACGTATCACGTGTACGTCGCGCAGCAGAACATCAACGGCCGCCACTATCACATCCCTCACGCGACCTTCACCGCCGACGGCAACTTCACGTTCGTCGGCGAGGCGCTTCCGTCGCTGGGCGCGCAGGTCGTCGATCCCGGCGAGGTCTGGGCGCCGGGCGTCGCGCGCATCGATGCAACGCATTGGGTGCTCTACTATTCGTCGCACCTCGCCGGCACGACCGCGAAGAAGTGCATCTTCCGCGCGCACGCTTCGAGTCCCGATGGCCCGTTCGTCGATGACTACGGCGGCCCGCTCGCTTGCGAGGCGGGATCACTGTGGACGATCGACGCGTACCCGGTCCTCGACGCCCGCGGGAACTGGAACCTCGCCGCGCGAATCGACCAGACGCCGCCGCCGAATTACACACTCGGTGCAGTGAATTCCATCCAGGTCCGCCAACTCGGACCGCTCGGCGAGAACTTCGCGCCCGGCTCGAACTGGATCGAACTCACCAACAACCAATCGAGCTGGGAGCAACCGGTGATGGAGAACGCCGGCATCGTCCGCCTCGGGCCTCCGTCCGGCGCGATGCCGCATTGGTACGTGTTCTATTCGGCGCGCTCGTTCAGCGACGCGACCTACGCGATCGGGTACGCCGACTGCGGGACCGGTCTCACCGACGGCAACTGCACCAAGGTCACGACGAACGGCCCCTGGCTCGAGACCGACGCCGCCGCCGGCCTGTTCGGGCCCGGCACACCGACGTTCTACACGGACGAGAGCGGGCAGCCGTTGATGAGCATCCAGGCGTGGGTTGCGCCGGGCGGCAATTCGAACACGCGCAATCGCGGCGGGTGGATCATGCGGACCTACAGCATCAGCGTGGACGAATCGTTTCGCGCGCACGTGAGACTGGTGCGCATCGACGGCCACTGAGCGCAGCACGGCCTCACTCGCTGCCGATTGCGCGCGACGGCCGTGGCGCGGCATTTGTCGAAAAAAGGAATCCACCAGCTCCGACCGGTAACGTGGTCGGTGTGACGGACGACAAGGCATTCGAGGCTGCTCGCGCTCGCGTGCGCCTGCTCGAGCAGACGGTCGCGGAACTGCGAAACCAACTCGCTTCGCGTGCAACGCCCGGCCGGGCAGCGGTTGCCGAGCGCGCCGCCGGCGATTCGCGCCCCCGCCGGGTGTCGATGCGACCGCCCGCGGCGCGATCCGAGCCGGATCCCGCCGTGTTCGAACTCAACGCCGCCCTCGACGCGGTCCGACGCGAACTCGAGGCACGCACGCGCGAACGTGACGAGGCGCGCATGGCATCGAGCCGGCGTGAAAGCGAAGTCGAAGCGTTGCATGCCGAACGCGACCGAGCGCTCGCGGCATCGAGCAAGTGGGCGAACGAGATCGAAGCGCTGCGTACCGATCGTGACGAGACGCGGTCAAACCACCGCGCGTTGGAGCAAGAGAGAGACAAGCTTCGCGCACGCGTCGCCTCGCTCGAAGCCCAGATCGAAGTCGATCGCGCGAAACCGACGAAGGCGTCCGTGCGGCCGGCCAAACGAAACAGCGCAGAAATCGAAGCCCAGAACACGCGCGTCCAGGCGCTCGAGCGGCAATTGGATGCGCTGCGTGTTGCGTGGAAGGCTTCGGAAGAACGCGCGCAGGCTCTCGAGTCGAAGCTGAAACAGGTGCGCAGCGTCGAAACCGTCGCGATCCTTCGCGCCGCAGCGGATCGCGCCGGTGAACTCGCCCGGTTGCTCGAGGGTGCAGCGTCGAAGCTGAAGGCCGACGATCCGAGTGCGCGTCCGTAGTCACACGGTACGAGAGATCGAATTCCTTCGCGAGCAACGAGCCTGGCGCATGGGGATGCTTGTGTCGTCATCGCGCGGATCACATCGCGCGCCACAACGCGCACTCAACCGCGCGTCCACGAATCCGCGGACGATTGGTGATGCTCCATGCGGGATCGAACGACGCGGACAGGTGGTGCCCGCGAGTCGACGGTACGAACGGAAATGAAAACGGTGCCGCGCAGGACGTGCGCGAAAAGGCGGGTCGGCGCGCGGAATCACCCGCGCAGCCTCAGTCGATCAGTTGCTCGCGAAGATCGCTTCGATCTCCTGGACGATCTTCTCTTCGGTGTTGCGACGCGCGATCGCGATCTCTTTCACGATGAGCGCGCGTGCCTTCTCGAGCATGTCCTTCTCGCCGAACGAGAGCGACTTCTCGGCCTTCAGCCGATAGAGATCGCGCATGACTTCGGCGACGTCGTAGATGCTGCCCGTCTTGATCTTGTCCATGAAGCCGCGATACCGGCGGTTCCACGTCTGGTTGTCGAACGCGACCGTTCGTTCGCGCAGGATCTCGAAGATCTCGTTGATCTCTTCTTCCGAGATCAGCTGACGAAGCCCGACGGTTTCCGCCTTGGTCACCGGCACCATGATCTTTCGATTGGTGTCGAGAATCCGAAGGACGTAGAAGCGCTGGCGAGACCCGGCGATGTCGCGATCTTCGATGCTGACGACCTCGGCGACGCCCTGCGTGGGGTATACGGCCTTGTCGCCGACCTTGAACTCGATCGTTGCCTGCATCGCTTCTCCTTCTGCCCCCCGGGGTAGAACTGACGGCTTCTGCTGCTGACACGTATCCATCGACGCAAGGCTTCGGGCCTTGAGTCCGAAAGGTATGAGTGACGTCGTTCGGGATTCGAACGGGGCGTTGTGGATGCGCAGCTCGGCCGCGCTTGCCCATCTCGTCGAGGCGCCGCGGATCGCGGCTCGGTGGTGGCAAGGACACGCCACCTAGAGTGCGCCGGACTGTAGTCGCGGCTTCGCGGAATGTCAACGCACTGCGGCGCATTCCGCGTGCGTGCGCGCACTGACTACGAGCTCGTTGGGGTGGCAGCGCGCCTCATCGCGCGCAGCGGTCGAGCAGCAATCCGACACGCACGCCGCCCCGAGAAATATGCACGCACTCGACGTCTGCCCACCGAATGACGGCGCGCGCGATGGCTGCTCCGGCGACGATGACATCGGCCCGTCGCGGATCGAGTCCAGGCAGCGTTCTTCGCGTCGCGAGGTCGCATGACGCGAGTCGTCCGTACGCGCGCTCGAGCTGCGACGCGGTGAGGGTGATCGGCGCGGGGCCGAGCACACCATCGCGATCGATGGCGGCGAGCGTGCTCATGGTCGCTGCGAGTCCGATGAGGGCGGCAGGCTTCGTCGCATCGCGCGGGAGCACTTCGATGGCGCGCGCGATCGTCTCGTCGAGCGCACGCAACTCGTCAGCACCGGGAGGATCATGCGCGAGCAGTCGCTCGCTCAGTCGCACCGACCCCACATCGACGCTGCGGTGCCAACGCGGCGTCTCCCCGAGCGGGCCGCGTGCGATCTCCGTCGATCCGCCACCGATGTCGAAGGCAATGACGTCGTCGCCGCGGCGCACTTCGTCGCCCAGATCCAGGCACGCGCCTCGAAACGTGAGCAACGCTTCTTCGTCGCCGCCGATCGCACGCACGTCGCTGCCGATGACGGCGCGAACCCGCGCGATGAACGCGTCGCGATTGCTCGCATCACGCACCGCACTCGTCGCCACTGCCGAGAACGATTCGCATCCGAATGCGCGCGCTTCGAACACGAATCGCTCGAGCGTCGCGAGCGCACGATCCATCGCCTCCGGTGCGAGCTGCCTGGTGCGATCGACGCCCTCACCGAGCCGCGTGATGTCGTGACGGTCGGCCACGATGCGGAGCGCGCCGTCGCGATCGATGGCGCCTGTGAGTGCGAGAAGGGTGTTCGTGCCGATGTCGATCGCCGTGTGGAGCAGCGAGGGTGCGCGCGAGTTCATGCGCAGGGAGCGATGAATCGCGGCGCTAGTGCGCGGCGGCCGGAGCGGGCGACGGCTCGAGCGAGGTCATGTCGGGAAGCTCGTTCATGTTCGGCATGAGCACGATCTCGACGCGACGGTTCTGCTGGCGGTGCTCGTCGTTGTCGTTCGCCACGGCTGCTTGGAACTCGGCGTAGCCGGCAGCGCCGAGATGCTCGGCCGGCAGACCGTTCTCTTGAAGAAAGCGCGTGACGTTCACGGCGCGCTGCGAACTCAACTCCCAGTTGTCGCGGTAACGACCGCCGCGACCGAGTTGAACGTTGTCCGTGTGACCCGCGATGAGGAAGTCGCGATCGGGGATCTGACGAAGCACCTGCGCGACCTGCCGCAGCACTTCTTCACCGGCCGCGCGAAGACGCGCATCACCCGACTCGAAGAGAATCCCTGCGGGGAGCTCGATGACCATGCGACCTCGCACGATTCTCACGCGCAGCTGACCGGAATTGATCATCGCGCGGAAGCGCTCGAGCATCTGGCGGAACGTCGCGAGCCGCTGTTCCGCAGCTTGCTGTGCACGTCGAAGCTCTTCTTCACGACGGCGCGCAGCGTCGAGCTCGCTCTGCGTCTGCGCGGAACTCGCCTGCAGCCGTTCCACGTTCTCGCCGAGCTCGCGAAGGCGATTCGCCATGTTTTCGCTCGAAGCACGCAGCGAAGCGACCTGTCCGTTCAGCCGATCACGCTCGCCGCGGATCGACGAAAGCTGCCCCTGAAGATTCTGAATTTCATGCAGCCGGGCGTTGTACTCTTCGTCGCTGTGACCGCAGGCCGCGAGCAACAGTGCAGATGCCAGAATCGCCCAGAAAAACCGCTTCATCGCGACCTCCGAATCAAGGGGGCCGCGACCCTCACGCCAACCCCTCCGCAATGTCAATCGCGGACTGACCGCCATCGCCACGTGTGTTGCCGTACGTTAGGGGCCTTGACAACGTATTTTGGTGACGATACGTTACGTCGCAACCAACCTCTCTCGGAGGGCTCGAATCATGGCAACGGCAAAGAAGTCTGCGAAGAAGGGTTCTGCAAAGGGCGCCAAGAAGGGCGCTGCTAAGAAGGGCGCCGCTAAGAAGGGCGCCGTCAAGAAGGGCGCCAAGAAGGGCGCCGCAAAGAAGGGCGCCAAGAAGGGCGCTGCTAAGAAGGGTGCCAAGAAGGGCGGAGCCAAGAAGGCTGCCAAGAAGGGTGCGAAGCGCGCAGCCAAGCGTGGCAGCAGCGGTTCCGAAGGCTCCTCTGGTGCGTCCGTAGGTGCGGCTCCGGCTGCCCACGACGAGAGCGAATAGCTCCGGCTGCTGCCGAGCAAACTCTCGGTAGCGCTGCTCCAGTCTCTTACATGGCAGGCCGGGACCTTCGTGGTTTCCGGCCTGTTGTGTTTCTCCGGTTCGAACTCGGCGACGACAGAATCCGCGCTTCGTCCTGGAATGCTGCGCCCGCACGAAGACAGTGGGGTTTTCGGATCACTCGCCGACGGGCGTACCCTGTTTGCGCGGATCGCTGGCGGCCTCGACTGTCCGAACGCCATCACGGTCGCGCACCCAGAGTGCCTGCGCCGCCGCGAGCGCCGAGGTTGTGACCGCGACCCGCGGGTAGCCGCGCGCGACGAGGGCCTCGCGCACATCGAGCGGAACATCCGCGTCGACGAGTAGTTCGTCGGGCGTTCCCTGATGGTGGATTCGCGGTGCAGACACGGCGGACGACGCGTCCATGCCGTGCGCGATGAGATTCAACACGACCTGCGTCGTCGCAGTCGCGATGCGAGGGCCGCCGGAAGCACCTGCGCACCCGACCGGGTGACCATCGCGAAGGATCACGGTGGGCGCCATCGACGACGTCGGCCTGTGCCCTGCGACGAGTGCGTTCGCGCGCCCCGCGGCCATGCCGAATGCGTTGCCCGGTGTGCCGAGCGAGAAGTCGTCGATCTCGTCGTTCAAGACGATGTCCATCGACGGCACCGTGAAGCGCGCGCCGAGGATGAGATTCACCGTCGTGGTGAGCGAGACGGTCATGCCGTTCGCGTCCATCACACACACGTGCGTGGTGCCGTGATCGTTGGCCGGCTCGAGGACAACGATGCTTCCTGCGTGGCGCGGATCGAATGCGCGCGCGCGCTGTGCGAGACGCGAGGGCTCGAGCAGCGAGGTCGCCATCGTGGTGCTGCTGCCCGGGTCGCCGACGTAACGCGCACGATCGTCGAAACCGCCCCGAAACGCTTCAGCGAGCACGTGATCGTACGCGCTCGATCCGTGCGCGAGCGATGCCGCGGGTTGCGCGTCGACGAGCGCGAGGGTCTCGAGAAGAATCACACCGCCGGCGCTGGGCGGAGGCGCGGTGACGACGGTGTAGCCGCGGAAGGTGCGCGAGAGAGGTGCGCGTTCGAGCGGGCGATAGTCACGGACGTCTTGTTCGGTGAGCACGCCGCCGTGTGCCTGCACCGCGGCGGCGATGCTGCGCGCCAGATCGCCGTTCACGAAGCGATCGCGCTCGCGACCGTAGCGTTCGAGCGTGCGTGCAAGACGCGCTCGGCGAAGACGCGCACCCGCGACGATCGGGGTGCCATGCGGGAACACCAGCGGTCCGAGATTGGGATCGTTCTCGATCTCGGGACGTTCGCGAACAGCGCGCTCGGCGAAGTATTCGGAGGCCGCGAATCCCGTGCGCGCGAGATTCACCGCCGGCGCCACCGCACGCGCGAACGCGATGTGACCGAAGCGGCGTGAGATCTCGAGCAGTCCGGATGGTTCGCCGGGCACGCCTACCGCGAGGCCGCCGATCTGACTCGCGCGCGTGGGCTGCGCGGCGTGCGTGATGGCCTCGGCCGTGAGCGCGGCTGGCGCAGTCTCGCGGAAGTCGACGAACGTGCACTCGCCCGTCGGCGTGCAAATCGTCGCGAATCCACCGCCGCCGAAACCCGACGAGGCCGGATTGACCACCCCGAGTGCGAGCACGGCCGCGATAGCCCCGTCGGCTGCGTTTCCGCCTGCATGAAGCACCGACGCGGCGGCTCGCGAGGCAGCTTCGTGATCGGTGGCTACTGCGAAACGGCGCGCGCGCAGGGGCGCGGGATACGACGCGAACGCAAGCGGAGCCGCGAGCGCCGCAGTGGCCGCGACGATGGGCGCGATGAAACCGAGACGACGACGATATGAATGCATTCGAGAGCTACCGTTCGCGGATCTTACGAGTTATGCGTTCGCCGCAAGAGGTAACGCATGCGTCTGGCCGTGATCATGGATCCGATCGAGAAGGTGCTGATCGACAAAGACACGTCGTTCGCGCTGATGCTCGAAGCACAGAAACGCGGCCACGAGGTGCTGTATCTCTCGCACCGCGAGCTGTGGGTCGATCGCGGAACGCTCCGCATGACGGCCTGGCCCGTGACGCTCGATCGTTCGGCGCCACCGGCGCACGCGAAGGTCGGCGCGCCGGTGGAACTCGCCGCCGAAGAAGTGGACGCGATCTTCGTACGCACGGATCCGCCCTTCGACGACGAGTACATGTACACGACGCAGCTCCTCGAGCTGGTGCGGACGCGCACGCTGGTGATGAACGACCCGCGCGGACTGCGCGAAGCGAACGAGAAGCTCTACGCGCTGCACTTCGCCGACGTGATGCCGAAGACGATCGTCACGCATCACGCGCGGCACATCGCGACGTTCATCGAGCAGATCGGCGGACGCGGCGTGATCAAGCCGCTCGACGGCGCGGGCGGCCGCGGGGTGATGGTGCTCGATCGAAGCGACCTGAACTTCAACGCGATCATCGAGACGGTGACCGCGGACGGTCGGAAGCTGTCCATGGTGCAGGAGTTCCTCCCGGCGGTGCGCAAGGGTGACAAGCGCGTGCTCTTGCTCGACGGCGAGCCGCTCGGCGCGATCTTGCGCGTGCCGCGTGACGACGAAGCGCGCAGCAACATCCATGTCGGCGGACGCGTGGAAGCGACCGAACTCACGCCGGCCGAGCACGCGATCGTGAAGCGCCTCGCGCCGAAGCTGCGCGCGGACGGGCTCTACTTCGTGGGGCTCGATGTCATCGGCGAAAAACTCACCGAAGTGAACGTGACGAGTCCCACCGGGATCCAAGAGCTTTCGCGGTTCAGCGGATCGGCGCCGGAAGCCAAAGTGATCGAGTGGATCGAGAAGCGCGTGGCGAAGCTGCGCGCGAGTTAGCGCCGGATCGAGCGGGCTTTTCGCGGTCGGCGCATGAGCGCGTCGCACCACGTCGCCGGCCCGCGACGGTCCGTTCCGAGAAAATGCTAGAAGCCGGCGTCATGCCGATTCCGCATCCTGCCCCCTTGTCGGGTCACGCATACAGCGCCGCCGAACTGTCTCCCGATCGCGATCGCGTGATCGTGATGGATCAACGCCTGCTGCCGACCGAAGAGCACTACGTCGTGTACGACACGGTGGAGGGCGTCGCGGATTCGATTCGCGACATGGTCGTTCGCGGGGCGCCAGCAATCGGCATCACCGCGGCGTACGGGCTCGCACTCGCGGCGCGGTTGCCGGGAGACTTCGCGGCAAACATCCGACGCGCAGGCGAACTACTCGGCGCGACCCGACCGACCGCGGTGAATCTCTTCTGGGCGATCGATCGCATGACGCGACTCGCTCTCGAGATCGCGGATCGCCCGGCTGCCGAACGCGCGCAACGCATGGCGGACGAAGCGTTGACGATTCATCGCGAAGACGTCGAAGCGTGCAAGACGATGGGCGCGCTCGGCGCGAAATACCTCCCCGACGAAGGGACGGTGCTCACCCACTGCAACGCGGGCGCGCTCGCGACCGGTGGCTACGGTACCGCGCTCGGCGTGATCCGCGCCGCGATCGCAGCGGGCAAGAACATCCGCGTGCTCGCCGACGAGACGCGCCCGTATCTCCAGGGTGCGCGACTCACCGCGTGGGAGCTGCACGCCGATGCGATTCCGGTCGAAGTGATCACCGACAACATGGCGGCGCATTACTTCCAGCGTGGCGAGATTCGCGCGGTGGTGGTCGGCAGCGATCGCATCGCGGCCAATGGCGACGTAGCGAACAAGATCGGCACCTACGGCGTGGCGTGCCTCGCGAAGGCTCACGAGCGTCCGTTCGTGGTGGCGGCGCCGTGGAGCACCGTCGACATGAAAACGGCGGACGGATCGGGGATTCCGATCGAGCAGCGAAGTGCCGGCGAAGTCACGCACGTCGGGAATCGACAGCTGGTACCGAGCGGCGTGGGTGTTCGTCATCCCGGCTTCGACGTGACCCCGGCGCGACTCGTGACCGCGATCGTGACCGAGCGCGGCGTCGCCGACCCGCCATCGAGTCACACGATCGCCACACTCTCGCGACGCTGACGTCGCCAGAGCCCCGGGATGCATGTTGCTCGGGGAACCACGTGCCACTAACGTTCGCGCGCCGGACGCCCCGGCCTTGGGAGCGAGACGAACGATGGCACTCACGCGCGACAAGATTTTCTGGGACGCATTCACGTCACACGCGAATGCGACGGTCGAAGCCGCTGCGCTCCTGCGCAAGATGCTGGAGACGCCCGGCGACAGCGTCGATCTCGCGCGGCAGGTGACCGATCTCGAGAATCGCGGCGACAAGATCACGCATGACACGATGCTCGCGCTCCATCAGACGTGGATCACGCCGCTCGATCGCGAAGAGATCCATGCGCTGATCAGCCGGCTCGACGACGTGCTGGACTACATCGAAGCCGCCAGCGAGCGCATCACGATGTACGAGATCAAGGAATCGACGCCCGAGGCGATCGAACTCGCGACCGTGCTCGAAGAGTCGGCGCAAGCGGTCGCCAAGGCGGTAGCGGCGCTCTCGAACATCAAGGACGCGCGGCCGATCCTGGATCTCTGCGTGGCGATCAATCGGCTCGAGAACAACGCGGACACCGTGCTGCGACGCGGGCTCGCGCGGCTATTCAAAGAGTCGAACGACCCGATGCTCGTGATGAAGTGGCGCGACATCTACGAATCGCTGGAGACCGCGACGGACCGTGCGGAAGACGTTGCGAACGTGATCGAGGGGATCGTCCTGGAGCACGCCTGATGACGACGTATCTGGTCATCATCGTCGTCGCGGCGCTGATCTTCGACTACATCAACGGCTTCCACGATGCGGCGAACTCGATCGCGACCGTCGTGTCGACCCGCGTCCTCTCGCCGCGCGCCGCGGTCGTGTGGGCGGCGGTGTTCAACTTCATCGCGTTCAAGGTCTATCCGAGTCACGTGTCCGCTTCGATCGCCAAGGGCGTGGCGGCATCGTCGGTGACCTACAACGTGATCTTCGCAACGTTGCTCGGCGCGATCGTCTGGAACCTGCTCACGTGGTGGTGGGGGCTTCCGTCGTCGTCTTCGCACGCGCTGATGGGCGCGTTCGCGGGCGCTGCGCTCACGCACACACCGGACATCAAGATTCTCGATCCGCAGGTGTTCGGAAAGACCCTGCTCTTCATCGTCGTCGCACCGATGCTCGGACTCGTGATCGGCTTCTCGCTGATGGTGGCCGTGCGGTTTCTCTTCCGGAACCGTCGCCCCGGACAGGTCGATCGAATCTTCCGGCGCGGGCAGATCGTGTCGGCGGCGCTCTACTCACTCGGTCACGGCGGCAACGACGCGCAGAAGACCATGGGGATCATCACGCTGCTGCTGCTCACCGCAGGGATTCAGCATCGCGAGCCGGGGCACGCGCTGGCGCCGCAGTTGTGGGTCGTGCTCGCGTGTCACGCCGCGATGGGACTCGGCACGCTCTCGGGCGGATGGCGCATCGTGAAGACGATGGGGATGAAGATCACGAAGCTGAAGCCGCCGGGCGGGTTCTGCGCAGAAACGTCGGGCGCGATCACGCTCGCGATGGCGACGTTCATGGGCGTTCCGGTCTCGACGACGCATACGATCACCGGCGCGATCGTCGGCGTCGGCAGCGCTGAGCGGAAGATGTCGGCAGTGCGATGGGGCGTGGCCGGGCGAATCGTGTGGGCGTGGGTTCTCACGATTCCCGCGGCCGGAATCGTGGCGTCGGTGTCGTATCTGTTG
>CBIHQZ010000068.1:0-12262 GCA_966212315.1 uncultured Myxococcales bacterium | reverse complement strand
CGACGACGTACTCGAGTTCCTTCACCTGCAGCACTTTCGCGCGCACCTGACGGGACATGCCGGTCCACGAGAGCAGACCGAGCACGAGGAAGAGTACCCAGATGCCGGGTTTGGCGACCGCGCGATTGATCGCCATGACGACGAGTAGAAATGGAAACGAGAGCAGCACATCGACGAGTCGCATGAGCGCCGTGTCGACCCATCCGCCGAAGTATCCCGCCGCGACGCCGACGCTCGTGCCGACGATCGCGAGCAGCGCAGTCGACGCGAGTGCGACCGCGAGAGAGACGCGACCGCCGTAGAGCAGACGCGACAGTTCGCAACGACCGATCATGTCGGCGCCGAGCGGGAACTGTCGTGTCGGGCCGATCGGAACGCCCTGTTGTGTGAGCGTGACCGCACCGTACGGAACGTTCGGATCGTGCGGTGCGAGCAGTGGCGCGAAGAGCGACAGAACGACCGCGATCACGACGATGACGGCGCCGACCATCGCGCCACGGTTCTTGCGAAAGCGCTTGTACGCGCGTGAATCGGTGAGGGCCATGTCAGCGTTTCTCGTGGGTCGATTCGAAGTGCCGAATCAAGAGTTCGGCGGTGCGCGCCGGGGATTCCTCGGGCGGTGCGTGCCCGACACCCGGGATGGTCTCGAACCGCGCGGCTTGTAGATCGCGCGCGAGCCGCGTGCCGAGTGAGATGGGGAACAGCGGATCGGACTCGCCCCACACGACGAGCGATGCGGCGCGCACCTTGGCGATCTTCGGAATGAGCGAAGTGACGTCGCCGATGGTCGGCAGGAGTTGATACGCGGCTTCACGCGCATCGGCCGTCTTGAACGCGTCGTAGTAGGCATCGACGGTCTTTCGGTCGTACGCGAATCCGGGCGCGAACACGCTGTTGCGGAAATAGCTGTGGAACAAACCGCGCGTGTAGAGCTGCTTGAACAAGAACCCTCCGATGACCGGCGTGAGCGCGACGCGGCCGCTCCACGGCAGGGCGAACGGATAGGCGAGGGTGTTGATCAACGCGAGCCGGTCGACGCGCTCGGGATGGTCCGCCGCGAGGACGAGCGCTACGGAGCCGCCGTACGAATGCCCGGCGACGTGAGCGCGAGGCACGTCGAGTCCGGCCATGAGATCGCAGAGTACGTCGGCGTAGCCTTCGCGGTCGTAGCGGAACACCGCCGGCTTCTCGCTGTCACCGAACCCGGGAAGGTCGGGGATGATCACGCGGAAGCGCGCAGCGAGGTCCGCGACGATCGGATGCCACGAGCGTCCCGACACGAGGAATCCGTGCACAAGAATCAGCGGACGCCCGCGCCCCGCTTCCGCGTAGCGCAAACGCACGCCGCGAATCAGCAGATCTTGTGGCTCGAGCGGTGGGGAATCCACGGATCGCTACGCTATGCCGTTCGTGGCGCGCGGAGCAATCGCGGTGTGGATGATCGAGTGCGGCGGGCGACGATCGAGCAGACGATCAAGGCGCGTGCGCGACGGTGCAAGTCACCGCAGTGTCTGTCGTGCGGTAGGGCGCCCAGAGGACGGTGTAGTGCCCGCTCAGCGGGCAGACGAATTGCGCGCGGCTGCAGCAATCGCCGCCACTGCCGCAGCGCCCGTTGCCGCATCCGGAGTCGTCGTTGAGGACGATGACCGAGCGGAGATCCCATGGCTGCGACGTCGGTCGGTTGCCGTCGTACACACGCATGATCGTGTCGCCGCTGCATGTGCCGAGTGAGCACGCGGCCGAGCAACCGGCGCTCACCATCGAGCCCGGCGTGCAGGTGTACGAGTTGTCGCGCGTCCATCCGCACGAACGATCACCCTGGTCACTCATCGCACACGGCGTTGTCGGATCCGCGCCGGTGTCGTCGGCGGGGATCACGACCTGAACGTCGGCCTGGTTGTTGTCGTAGTTGCTCTCGTTGAGCAGATGCGAGGTGTTGAGCGCGATGTGCAGCGTGTAGTTGCCCGGCGCGACATCCGTGACGTCGACCCACTGGCACGCGAGATTGCGCGCGTACACGTCTTGCCACTGCATCTGGATTCCCTGCGGGCCGGAGCAGTTGTACGTCGCGCCCTGCTCGGGCTGCATCTGCCCGTCCCACGGCCATTCGTAGAAGTCTTCGAGACAGAACGCCTGCTTGTGACCGCGCGCCGCGATGCCGCCGCCGGTGTCTCGCAACTCGTACTTTGCGTAGCTGTTGAAGTGGTAGTGCTGATGGCAGCTCGAATACTCGAAGTTCGGATTGCTCGGGTTCGGCGTGCCGAGATAGAGATCCGCGCCGCCCTGATTCGGAGTCCACGTGTCGAAGCGGAGCAACCGACGCCAGCCGGGGCCGTTCACGCATCCTTCGGCGATCGAACAGCTGTTCGCGGCGAAGTTCTGCCACTCGACGGCGTAGTCGTGTTCGATCTTCGTGGCGTCGACGAAGATGTCCGCCGCGGGGCAGTGTCCGTTCGCGTCGGGCGGAACGCAGGCGAACTGTCCGTGCTGTGGGCTGCAGCAGTATCCCGGCTGGCACGCGGGCGAACAGCGGCCGACGTAATCGCCGTTGCAGTTGAATCCACCGTCCGTGTTGCAGCCGGGCGAGGGTGAGACGTCCGCGGTCGACTGCGCGTCGTGCGCGTCGATGCCGGTGCTCACATCCGACGCGTCATTCGACGTGACGTCGTTGTCGACGACCGGTTGTGAACACGCCGCGACCGCAGTCGCGAAGAAACAGGCCCGCAAGGCGTTCCGCGACACGCTCATGGGCCGGGACGGTAGCTCGATTCGACGCGTAAAAGGCGCGGTGCTCGACGTCGTGACGCGTCGAAAGAGCGGCGTGTCAGGCGTTGGTAGACGACGGTTGAAGCGGGCGAATGCCGGCGTCGCGGAGTAGCTGCGCGTCGTCGTCGGTGCCAGGGTTCGGCGTGGTCAGCAGTTTCTCGCCGTAGAAGATCGAGTTCGCTCCGGCCATCATGCAGAGCAGCTGCGCTTCGCGCGAAAGCGCGGTGCGGCCAGCCGAGAGTCGCACCATGGACTTCGGCATCACGATGCGTGCGGTCGCGATCATGCGAACCAGTTCGATCGGATCGATCGGGGCCTGTTGCGCGAGCGGCGTTCCTTCGACGGGAACGAGCGCGTTGATCGGCACGCTGTCGGGATGCGGGTCCATCGACGAGAGCGTCATGAGCATCGCGCAACGGTCGCGCACGGTTTCGCCCATGCCGATGATTCCGCCCGAGCACACGCCGATGCCGGCGCGGCGCACGTTGGTGAGCGTCTCGATGCGCTGCTCGAACGTGCGGCTCTTGATGATCTGCCCGTAGAACTCTTTCGAGGTGTCGAGATTGTGGTTGTACATGTCGAGGCCCGCGTCCTTCAGACGCTTCGCCTGCGACTCGTTCAACATGCCGAGCGTGCAGCACGCTTCGAGGCCGAGCGACTTCACGCCGCGCACCATGTCGACCATGCGATCGAACGCGGGGCCATCTTTCACTTCGCGCCATGCGGCGCCCATGCAGAAGCGCGACGCGCCATGCTCGCGGGCCTTGCGCGCGGCGGCGATCACTTCGTCGACGGGCATCATGCGTTCGGCGCCGACGGTGGTGTCGTAGTGCGAACTCTGCGGACAGTACGCGCAGTCTTCGGGGCAGCCGCCCGTCTTCACCGAGAGCAGCGTCGCGAGTTGCACGGCGTCGGGGGGATGATTCGCGCGATGGATCGACTGCGCGCGATGGACGAGGTCCAGCAGCGGCAGGTCGTGAAGGGCGAGGATCTCGTTGACGGTCCAGTCGTGGCGAATCGGCGCGTCGTCGCTCATGGCGCGCGAACATAGCCGGGCGAGGGCGGCGTTGTAAGAGGGAACGCGGGGCGGCCCGTTCGGTATAGTGCCGGCGTGGAACCTGACTGGTCGGCGCGTCTGTCACACACCGATCCGCTCGGCGTGGAAGGGCGCGTCATCGCGCTCACGGGACTGACGATTCGCGCCGTTGCGCCCTCGGTGCGCGTCGGCGAAATGGTCGTGATCGATCGGCCCGCGCCGCACGGACCGCTCGAAGCCGAAGTGGTCGGGTTCGACGATTCGACCGCGGTGCTGATGCCGCTCGGAGACGCCGCGGGCATCGGACTCGACGACGCAGTGCGTCCGCTCGGCGCGAGGCTTCGCATCGCTTGCGGCGACGGCGTGCTGGGTCGCGTGCTCGATGGACTCGGCCGGCCCGCGGATGGGCTGGGACCGATCGTGGGCGAGACGGTGGCGTGGGACGTCGAGCGAAACCCGCCCGATCCGATGGCGCGTCAGCGCGTGGAGAAACCGCTCGCACTCGGTCTCCGCGCACTCGATGGATTGCTCACCGCGGGCGAGGGTCAGCGCATCGGTCTGTTCGCGGGCTCGGGCGTCGGCAAGAGCACGCTGATGGGGCAGATCGCGAGGCAGTGCGAAGCCGACGTCGTAGTGATCGCGTTGGTGGGCGAGCGCGGCCGCGAGGTGCGCGAGTTTCTCGAAGACTCGCTCGGCGTCGAGGGGCGCAAGCGGGCCTGCGTGATCTGCGCGACGAGTGATGTACCAGCGCTGGTGCGGTTGCGATCGGCGTTCGTCGCGACGAGTGTCGCCGAGTACTTCCGTGATCGCGGTCTGCGCGTCTTGTTGATGATGGACTCGGTGACCCGCGTCGCGCGCGCGCAACGCGAGGTCGGGCTCGCGGCCGGTGAACCGCCGGCGCGGCGAGGGTATCCGCCGAGTGTCTTCGCACTGCTTCCGCGGTTGCTCGAACGGACGGGGCCCGGGCGGGTCGGTTCGATCACGGCGTTCTACACGGTGCTCGTCGAGGGCGGTGACATGGAGGAGCCCATCGCCGACGAAGTGCGCGGCATTCTCGACGGACACGTCGTGCTCGATCGAAGCATCGGTGCTCGCAATCGATGGCCGGCGATCGACGTGTTGCATTCACTCTCGCGCGTGATGGACCTGGTGGTATCGGTCGCGCATCGCGATGCGGCGGCGCGCTTTCGACAGCTGCTCGCAGCGTACGAGTCGAAACGCGATCTCATCGCGCTCGGCGCGTATCAGAAGGGGAGTGACCGTGCGACCGACGAGGCGATTGCTCGAATCGATCGACTCGAAGCATTCCTCCGACAGGGACGCCACGAACGCGCACCGTTCGACGTCACGCTCAACGCAATGCTCGACGTGATTCGCTAGCGTCGCTACTCGTCGCGTGGCGCAGCAGGCAGGACCACGGTGAACGTCGATCCGTGACCAGGCGTGCTCGCTACGCGTATCGCGCCTCCGAGTGCGCTCACGATGCCATGACAGATCGAGAGGCCGAGGCCGGTCCCGATGCCGTCGTGTTTCGTCGTGAAGAACGGCTGAAAGATTCGCGGGAGGTCGTCGGGCGCGATGCCGGCACCGGTATCGCGGAATGAAACGCACACCCACTCCCCTTCCATGAAGGACGCCACGCGGATCTCGTGTCGCAACGAATCGCCTTCCGGAATCGCTTGTGCGGCGTTGAGCACGAGGTTCAGGAACACCTGCATCAGGCGACTTTCGCTGGCGACGACAGGCGCGACGTCTCCACTCAGCTCCGTTTCGACGCGCGCGCGGTGCTTGATCTCGTGCGCGCCGAGGGTGAGCGCACGTTCGAGCGCTGCATTGACCGACAACTCGACGTTGCCTGCGTCGTCCGCACGCGAGAACGTTCGCAGATCGTTCACGATGACACGCACGCGGTCGGCCCCTTCGAGCGCGGTTCGGACGTGATCCGCGAGCTGCTCGAACAGGTCGTTGTCGGGAAGGTCTGCGACGCTCAGCGAGTCGCTCGGTTGCGCTTCCAGTTGCGAACGCGCGTTTGCGATCATCCGTTGCAACTGGTCGCCGAGCGACTCGATCGCACCGAGCCGAAGGATGAGATACCCGAGCGGATTGTTGATCTCGTGTGCGACGCCGGCGGCCAATGTTCCGAGCGCGGCCATGCGTTCGGTGCGGAACAACTGCGTTTCGAACGACCGCTGCTTCGTGATGTCACGTGCGATCGCGGCGACGGCGCGCTGCCCTTCGAACACCACGCCGACTGCGCCGACCGATGCGATGACGGGCGTGCCGTCGCGATGCACCAGGCGCACCTCGATGAACGGCACGGCGTCCTCGCCCGAGGCGAGCGATGCGATCCGTGCGGCGGTGCGCGGGCGGTCCTCGGGGAGCACGAACTCGATCACGGGGGTGCCGATCATTTCGCTCGGTGCGCCGTATCCCAGCATGTCGACGGCCGAGCGATTCACGTACGCAACGCGCCCGTTCACGTGCACGACAGTGGCATCCGGTGAGCCTTCGATCAGCGCGCGGAAGCTCTCTTCCGAACGCGCCAGACGCTCGAGCGATGCGATCTGCTGAGTGACGTCGCGGGCGATGCCGACGAGCATGCCGTTGCCGATCGAGCGCGCGCTGACTTCGAGCACGCGTCGTTCGCCGCGGCCTGTGCGAAACGTTCGCCGCGTCACGGTGTTCCGGCCGCTCGCGAGTGCTGCGCTCTGCAACGGCAACGCGACGAGCTGCTCGTCGTCCCAGAAGAACTCCGTGATGACCCGCCCGACGAGTTCGTCGGGCGCGCGCGCGAGCAGTTCACATGCGTGACGATTGGCCCACGCGATGCGGCACGATTGGTCCGTCACGAACACGCCGTCGGCGGCCTCCTCGGCGATGCTTCGCCAGGCTTCGTCGGGCAGTACGGTGGGCTTTTCCCTCGGCGCGGGCATTCCCTGGAGTGTCGGGCCGCTGCGCAACGACGTCGAGAGCCGAGCGCGGTGATCGTGCGCACGCGACGCGAAACACGCGCACGAGCCGGGGCGATTGCGAGCCTCGTCCGTTCGCCGCGTGATAGCGTTCACGCACATGCCACAACGCGATCGCGACGAACAACAGAGCCGCAAGACCACCCGCGAACACCGTGCAGCCGAGACGGTCGCCAACGCACAAGTCGAGATCGACGACGCTGCGGTTCTCACCGCGCTCGCTGGTCCGCGCAACGAGCACCTGAAGACTCTCGAGAGCGAGACGGGGATCTCGATCGGGATGCGCGGAAACCAGATCCATCTGCAAGGTCCGGCCGAGGACGTGGGGTTCGTCGAGCGGGCAATCGCCGAACTCGTACAATCGATCCGCGACGGCAACTCGCTCACTGCGCCCGATGTGGCGCGGGCGATTCGCCTGCTCCGAGATCATCCCGAAGTGCGCTTGCGCGACGTGTTCCACGACGTGGTGCTCGTGTCGGCGCGGCATCGCGTCATCGCGCCGAAGGGGCTCGCGCAGAAGCAGTACATCGAAGCAATTCGCGAGCACGACATCGTGTTCGGCATCGGGCCGGCCGGCACCGGCAAGACCTACCTCGCAATGGCGATGGCGGTGTCGGCGCTCATGAGCCGCCAGGTAAAGCGCATCATTCTCACGCGTCCGGCGGTCGAGGCCGGCGAGAAGCTCGGCTTTCTTCCGGGCGATCTCGCCGAGAAGGTCAACCCGTACCTTCGTCCGCTCTACGACGCGATGCACGACATGATGGACATCGACAAGGCGCAGGCGCTCATCCAGCGCGGTCAGATCGAGGTCGCTCCGCTCGCGTTCATGCGCGGGCGCACGCTCAATGACTCGTTCGTCATTCTCGACGAAGCGCAGAACACGACGCGCGAACAGATGAAGATGTTCCTGACGCGGCTCGGGTTCGAATCGAAGGCCGTCGTCACGGGCGACGTCACGCAGGTCGACCTGCCCGACGGCCGGCGGTCAGGGCTCTCCGACGCGATTCACCTTCTCGCGGACGTTCCGGGGATCAAGTTCTGCAACTTCACCGACGTCGACGTCGTGCGCCATCCGCTCGTCGCGAAGATCGTTCGCGCGTACGACGCGCGTGACTCGGCACTTCAGCGCGCGCGAGAGATGCGCGAAGAAGACGTCGAGCGCAGTACGCCGATGCGATGACCCGACCCGCCTGACGGGGTACACTGCACCGCTCCGAGTCGTTCTCACGCGGTGCCACACGCCATGTCCTCCGAACTCGCCGACCTCGTTCCCACCACGACATCGAAGACTCTCGCCGCGCGCGTGCGCGAAGCCGTTTCGCAGCTGATCAACGGCGGCACGATCGCGGTCGATTCGCACGCCGACGACCACGACCTGCTCACCCTCAGCGATCAGGGCCGACGGCTCGTCGTGGTCGATGCCGCGGCACTCACGCGCCCCGGAACTCGAATCGAGGAACTCGTCGCGCAGGCCGTGCGCGGCGATCTCGCATTGCTCGCGGTGGGGGACATTCCCGGCGAGATCCAGTCGCTGCTCGGGCGCGGCGTCTACGACGTGGTGGAAGCGAACGCATCGAGTGCGCGCCTCATGCTCGCGATCCGCAATGCGCTGCAGATGCTCGAACTGAAGGACCGCGCCGACGACCGCGCACGCTGGCTGCGGCGCTTTCAATACGAAGCCGCCACGCTGATCGAGACGACGCGCGCCCTCTCGCAAGAACGCGACATTCACAAGCTCCTCGCGATGATCTTGCAGAAGTGCCGGTTCATCGCGGGCGCCGACGCGGGGAGCATCTACGTCGTCGAAGGACACGATCCGGACATCGAGAAGCGGCAACTGCGGTTCAAGCTTTCGCAGAACGAGAGCGTCGCGTTCCCGAGCAGTGAGTTCGTGATGCCGATCTCCCGGCGATCCATTGCCGGCTCGGTCGCGATCACGCGCGATGTCGTGGCGCTCGACGACGTCTACAACCTCCCGCCCGATTCGGGTCTCGCGTTCGACCGGTCGTTCGACCAGAAGGTCGGCTATCGCACCAAGAGCATGCTGACCGTGCCGCTCGTGTCGGCCGAGGACAACGTGATCGGCGTGGTGCAGCTGATCAACAAGAAGCGCGATCCGCGCGCGCGATTGCGGGCGCCGCAAGATGCCGAGAGCGCGGTCGTGCCCTTCGACGAGCGAAGCAAGGAACTGATCGGCTCGCTCGCCGCGCAGGCCGGTCTCGCGCTCGAGAATGCGATGCTCTACGAAGAGATCCGACGCATCTTCGAAGGATTCGTGCGCGCGAGCGTGCAGGCGATCGAACAACGCGATCCCACCACGTCGGGTCACTCGCAGCGCGTGAGCACGCTGTCGTGTCGCATCGCGCAAGCGGTCGATCACATCGACGCGGGACCCTACAAAGACACGAAGTTCACGCGGCAGGATCTGCGCGAACTCGAGTACGCCTCGCTGCTCCACGATTTCGGCAAGATCGGCGTGCGCGAGCAGGTGCTCGTGAAAGCGAAGAAGCTCTACGACCCGCAGTTGCGATTGATCCGTTTGCGCTTCGACTTCCTTCGCAAGAGCGTCGAAGCCGAGGTCGCAGCGCGTCGCGCCGAACTGTACGCGCGCAATGCGCCCGTGTCGGAACTGCAGTCGCTCGAAGACGAGATCAGCGTGCGCATCGGTCAGCTCGAGGCCGCGTGGGACGTCATTCGCGAATCGAACGAGCCCACCGTGCTTCCGCATGGAACATTCGAGCGCATCGACGAGATCGCGGCGCGCGTCTACATCGACCCGCGTGGGATCACGAACCCGTGGTTGCTCGACGACGAGAAGATCTCGCTGAAGATCCCGCGAGGGTCACTCACGCCGCAGGAGTTCGACGAGATCCGTTCGCACGTTTCGCACACGTTCGAGTTTCTCTCGCGCATCCCGTGGGGCAAGACCTTCGCGAACGTGCCGATCATCGCGGGCTGTCATCACGAGAAGCTGAACGGCCGCGGCTATCCGCGGGGACTGCGCGCGAACGACATTCCAGTGGGCTCGCGCATCATGGCCATCGCCGACATCTTCGATGCGCTGACGGCGAGCGATCGTCCGTACAAGAAGGCGGTCCCGGTCGATCGCGCACTCGGGATTCTCGACATGGAAGTGAAAGACGGAGGGCTCGACGGCGAGCTGGTGCGGATCTTCGTCGAGTCGGGCGTGTACCGCGTGGTCGACGGCGAACTGGTCTACTGAAGCGCCGCGCGATCAGCTTCCTTGCGGGTTGTGCACGGTGGCTGTCACCGTCGCCGCGAAGTCGCCCATCGTCGGATGCATCGTCGCGTCGGCCGTCATCGACGCCGTGATCGCGAAGTCGAAACCGGTGCCGGTGGCATTCGTCACGGTGAGCGTTCCGGTGGTGCTCTTCCATCGCTCCTCGAGGGGGAGCCCCGGATTGCGCGCGATGGTGAAGTACTCGGCGCACGCGTTGTCGACCAGCGCATAGACACCGTTCACGACCGGGACCTGCCGGATGCGGAGATACCCACGCACCACGCCGTTCGCGACGATCACCTCGGTGTATCCCGCGGTACCGCACGTCGAGTTCGACGGCGCCTGCATGTACGAGTTCGCGCGAATGACCGTCGCGTCGAACGAGCCCGGCACGGTGCTCGAAGTCGCCCCTGCGATGTCGATGTGGAACGTCCCGACCGTCGGGCCTGCATCGGTTCCACCGAAGGTCGAACACGAAGCGACGAGGAGCGAGAGAACCGACAGCGCGAGCGGTGCCCGCGCTGTCGCGAACGGAAGGGGAGGGGACGAAGCGCTCACGCCGCGGACGCTTCGGCCTTGCTCGCTGCGACGCGATAGATGGCTTCGATCTGGTCGTTGTAGGTCTTCACCACGTTGCGGCGCTTCACCTTGAGCGACGGCGTCAGTTGATCGTTCTCGGTCGTGAAGTCTTCGGCCGTGAGCACGAACTTCTGCGGCTTCTCGTAGCCCTTGATCCCGCGCGAGTGCTCGTCGATCTGCTCTTGGAACAGACGCACGACCTCGGGGTTCTTCAGCAACGCGACCGTGTCGTCGCTCGCGATTCCCTTCTGCTGCGCCCACTCCTTGAGGGACTTCATGTCCGCCACGACGACCGCGATGTTGAACGGCTTGTTCTGCCCGTGGATCATCACGTTCGCGATGTACGGCGACAACGCGATCGCCTGCTCGATCGGCACCGGCACCACGTACTTGCCGTTCTCGAGCTTGTACTGCTCCTTCACGCGGCCGGTGATGTAGAGGTACCCCTCGTCGTCGATGTAGCCGAGATCACCGGTGCGGAAGCCGCGGTCTTTCGTGAAGACCTTCTCGTTCTCTTCGTCGTTGTTGTAGTAGCCGAGCATCACGTTGTGCCCGTGCGCGACGATCTCGCCTTGCTTCGGATCATCCGAGGGGTTGTTGCTGTGATCGATCTCGACGCGCGTTCCCGGGATCGCTTTTCCGACCGAGCCGATCTTGCGGTTGCCGGGGTAATTCGCGGTGAAGATCGGTGACGTCTCGGTGAGGCCGTAGCCCTCGTAGACAGTGATCCCGAGGTTGTCGATGAACTCGGCCACCTCGCGCGAGATCGCCGCGCCGCCCGAGAACGCGTACTTCAACTTCCCGCCGAAGCGCTCGCGCACCTTGGAGAACACGACCTTGTCGAAGAAGCGATGCTGCAGGTCGAGCAGCGCCGAATGCTGTCCTCGCTCCGCGAGTTGCCGGCGACGCGCCGACACCGCGAGGCCCTTGTAGAACAGCGTTTTCTTGATCCCCGACTCGGCGGCCATGCGCTTCTGCAGTCCGTCGTAGATGCGATTGAAGATGCGCGGCACGGAGAAGAGCAACGTGGGCTTCACCTCACCGAGGTTCTCCACGATCTTCTCGACGCTCTCGGCGATGCCCATCGATGCGCCCATCGAGAAGAGCGCGTGCAGTTCGACGGTCTGGCCGAACGAATGCGCCCACGGAAGGAACGACAGCGAGCGGTCTTCCTGCGCCATCGGGAACTGCTGATGGATGGCGCTGACGTTCTTCGCGATGTTCGCGTGCGAGAGCATCACGCCCTTCGGATTGCCCGTGGTGCCCGATGTGTAGATCAAACCTGCGAGATCACCCGGCGCGGGACGCGTCGGCGGCGCCGGCGTCTCTGCACCCTTGCGGATCAGCCCGGCGAGCGTCTCGTCTTCGTTCTCGTTGCCGGTGAAACGGATCACCGCTTCGAGCTTGGGAAGCTTCTCGCGAAGCTTGTTCAGCTTGGGGGAAAACTTCTCGCTCGGAACGAAGACGACCTTCGCGCCGCAGTCGTTGAGGATGTATTCCCATTCCTTCTCGGGCTGCGCTTCGTACATCGGCACGACCGCTGCGCCGAGTCCGTACGCTGCATAAGCAACGGCCGCCCACTCGGGTCGGTTGTTCGAAATGATCGAGATGCGATCGCCCGCGCGAACGCCGAGTTGCGCGAGTCCGCCGCGAACATCGTCGACCATCTGA
>CBIHQZ010000067.1:0-12268 GCA_966212315.1 uncultured Myxococcales bacterium | reverse complement strand
ACTGTTTCCGCTTCGCCTCACTCGGAACTCGCTCGGTCGCGAGCATCTCGCCGAACATGCGAATCAGCGACAACGGTGTCTTCAACTCGTGGGACACCGTTGCGATGAAGTCGCTCTTCAGTTGATTCAGTCGTCGTTCGTTGCGCACCGCGTACGTGAGAAACAGCATCCCGGCGACGATCGCAGCGAGGGATAGACCGACGAGCGCCGCGTCGAGTTGCTGGCGCCGTCGTTCGAGCGCCGCACGTTCGGGCGCGATCGGCGCTGCCATGGAGAGCCGCCACTTGTAGAGCGTGTACGGGAAGTCGCGCGAGACGATGAACTCCGACGGTCCGCGCAGCGGTCGGCCGTACACGAGACGTCCGTCTTCGTCGGTGACGTTGAAGCGCGCCTCGCGATCGTCGAGCAGCCCGTGAAGGACGACGGTGCGGATGTAATCGAGGTCCGCCTCGAGGATGACGAAGAAGCGCCGCCCCGCGACCTCGCGAGTGAAGTACGTGACGAGCATCGAACGCCCGTCGAACACGTCGTGATAGTGCATGTGCGGGGCGACTTGCTCCGCGTCCAGGTGCAACTCCGGGAGAATGCGATCGAGGAACGCGCGCCGGAAACGCGCGCCGTCGGTCTCGCCTCCGCGCGAGACATGCCGGATCACGCGTTGATTCGCGTCGAGCACGAGCACCGAGTGGACCGTCGGCGACACGCGCCCCGCCGATTCGAGCCATTGCGTCGCGAGGCGATCGAGATCGTCCGGGTCGACGCGCTCGTTCGCCTGGTTGTCGTTCAAGATGATGAGCTGTTCGACCTGCCGAACCTTCTCGTTGGTGATGCGTGCCGTCGCACCGAGCAGTTCCTGCTCTGCCGCCATGCTGAGTCGCCGCGTCGTGCGATAGCTCCACCACGCGAGGAACGCGGCCGCGACGATGAGCGCCGGCACGATCAGCCAGCGCACCACCACCGAACGCCAATTCATCGCGCCGCCTCAGGCACTGCACACACCGCCCGTGCACGTGCCGCTGCAGCAGTCTTGCGTCTGAACGCAGCGATCGCCGCGACGCTGGCACTGGCATCGACCGCCGACGCAGTTCATCGAGCCGCAGCATTCGACGCTGGCGCGACAAGCGCTCCCCGCCGGTGTGCAGCACTGCGTGCCCCCGCTGCTCGCGAGCGTGAGGCACAGCAGCGCACCGCAACACGCCACGGAAGAAGTGCACGGGGTCACGCCCTGAGCGTCGCAGGTCGTGGGGAACTGGCACGTCCCGCTCGTGCAGGTCATCCCCGCGCAGCAATCACCGGTCGACGCGCAACTCGCGCCGCGTGCGCGACACGTGCAGAAGCCCGATTCGCACAGCATCGAACCGCAGCAATCGATGCTTCGCGTGCACGCACCGCCGACCGCGCGGCAGCAGGTGTTGGTCACCGGCGAGGGTTCGCAGCGAAGGCCGGAACAGCAGTCGCTGGCGGTGGTGCATCCGGTGGCGCCGAGGTCGCGGCACGTCGGCGGTGCCTGACAGGTGCCCGAGAGACACATCGTGCCGGTACAGCATTCGGTCGAGTCGACGCAGCTCTGCCCGGTCGTACGACACGTGCAAGTGTGCGTGGTGCTGTTGCAAAGCATGTAGCCGCAGCACTGGCTCGAGTTCGTGCACGCATCGCTCGGTCGATGGCAGCAGACGTTGCTGAACGGCGATGGACGGCAATCCCATCCGCTGCAGCAATCGCCGACGCTCGTACACGTCGTTCCGCCGCCATGGCACGACGAACACGTTCCGCCTTCGCACGACAGAACGCCCATGCATGTGTTGCCGGTGCAACATGGCTGACCGTCGTTGCCGCACGTCGGCGGCGGCATCTGACAAGAGCCGTTCGTGCAGACGAGCCCGTTGGTACACGTGTCGCCGGCGCAACACGGTTCGCTCGCATGGCCACAAGCCGGAGGCGCGTGACAGAGCGTCGTCGCATCGTCGCACACGAGTCCGGGGTCGCACGCGCGCCCGCAGCAGGTCTGCCCATCGGCGCCGCACGGAGGCGGTGGATTGCAGGTTCCCGCCATGCAGACGCTGCCCGCGTTGCACGCATCGCCCGCGCAGCATGCTTCCGAAGCGCCGCCGCATCGGACGCAACTCGCGCTGCTGCAGGTGAATCCTGCGAGGCACACGTCGCCGGTGCAGCAATTCTGGCCGGCGCCGCCGCAGTTCGCAGGAACGACGCAGGAGCCGTCCTGACACACCGAGCCGTCGCAGCAGTCGCCACTGGAGGCGCAGGGGTCGCCGGGCGCCGCGCAACATCGGCCACTGTTGCAGTTGAAGGCCTCGCAACAATCGGTCGGCTCGGTGCACGTCGCGCCGGCAGCGCCGCAACACGATCCGAATTCACAACGAAGCGTGTCGTTGCACGCGGCACCGCCGCAACACGCCCGGCCGAGCGAGCCGCACAAGGGACCGACCTCGCGCCCGCTGTCGAACGCATCGGCGCGCGGCACGTCCATGTTCACCTGGCCCTCGGCGCATCCGAACAAGCCGGCCAGAATGCAGATGCAGATCCATCCGGCGATCCGATTCGTTCGTACTCGCATGCGGCGGCTAGTCTCGCGGATCGGCGGAAGTGCCGCAATTGAAGCTTCGCATCCATCGAGAACGACCGTTCGCGGGAGCACCCCTGATATAGTCGCCGCGATGTCGCGCCCTCGTCTCGGCTTGTCCTCTTGGCTGCTGCTCTGTGCCTTCCTTTCCGCCTGCGCGCTCTCGCATTCGGCCCGCGTGGTCGACGCGACGAGCGACGGCGACGCGACGCGCGATGTGCAGTCCGACCGGCGTGACATCCCTGTCTTCGATGCGCCCTGCGGACAAGCGAACGCGGCGTGCTGCGCGGGCAACGTCTGCGGCGACGTCGACACCACGTGCGTGGGCGGCGTCTGCATCTCGTGCGGTCACGCCAACGAGCCGTGCTGCGGTGCGAGCGCGACGTGTGCGACACCCGATCTGTCGTGCCAGAGCGGTTCGTGTCATCCGTGCGGTGAACTCACGCAGGCATGTTGCGCGTCGAACAACTGCCGCGCGTCGAACTCCGACTGTCTGAACGGATCGTGCGTCACCTGCGGCATCGCCGGCTCGCCATGTTGCGGCGGCACGACCTGCGTCGACGCGAACAACGTGTGCGCAGGCGGATCGTGTACGCACTGCGGCGGACCGAACGAACCGTGCTGCGGCGGCGCGAGCTGCGGCGACGGAACGCACGTGTGTGCGGGCGGCCTGTGCGTGTCGTGCGGCGGCCCGAATCAACCGTGTTGCACAACGGGCGTCGCGTGCGCTGCGGGCAACGCGTGCAACGGCGGAACGTGCGTGCATTGTGGCGGACGGAGCGAACCCTGCTGCGGCGGAACGACCTGCCTCGGCTCGACGCTCTCGTGTCAGGCGGGCACCTGCCTCGATTGCGGCGGACCCGCGCAGCCCTGCTGCGCGACGGGATGCGGCGCGAGCAACCTGGTCTGCGGCGCAGGCACGTGCAGCGCGTGCGGCGGCGACACGCAACTCTGCTGCGCCGGGGCGACATGCGATGCGGGATTCGCGTGTTCCGGTGTCCGATGCCGCGCGTGCGGTGGCGTCGGGCAGCCGTGTTGCGCGGGCGGAATGTGTCCCACGTCGGGCACGACGTGTAGCGCCGGGACGTGCGCGACGTGCGGAGGCGCGGGCGAACCGTGCTGCGCGGGAAGCTGCAGTTCGGGAATGGTTTGCAATGCCGGCACCTGCGGTTCGTGCGGGGCCAATGCGCAACCTTGTTGTCCAGGCAGCAGCTGCGCGGCGCGACAGATCTGCAACGGCGCGACGTGCGCGGCATGCGGCGCGGCAACGCAACCGTGCTGCACCGGCGGAACGTGCGCGGCCGGCACCACGTGTCAGGGCACCAGTTGCGCAACGTGCGGCGGCATCGGTCAACCGTGTTGCGCGGGTTCGTGCGGTGCCGGCGCGGTCTGCGGCGGAAGCAACTGCGTCGCGTGCGGCGGCGCCGGGCAGCCGTGTTGCGCGGGCACCTGCAACGGCGGGTTCATCTGCGGCGGTACGACATGCACGGCGTGCGGCGGCAACAATCAGCCCTGCTGCGCCGGAAGCGCGTGCTCGCCCGGCGCCGCGTGTTCGTCGGGAACTTGTCGCACGTGCGGTGGCCCCGGACAGCCGTGCTGTTCGGGTGCAACGTGTGGCGCGGGGAACTTCTGTTCGGCCGGCAGTTGCTTCGCATGCGGCGGCGTCGGCCAGCCGTGCTGCTCCGGTTCGTGTCAGGGCGGCGCGGTGTGTTCGGCCTCGACGTGCTTTGCGTGCGGTGGTGCGGGTCAGCCGTGTTGCGCCGGCAACGCATGCGGTGGCGGCAATGCCTGTGTGGGCGGGACGTGCGCGAGTTGCGGCGGCGCCGGGCAGCCATGTTGCGCGGGGTCGGTGTGCGGGACGAACGCGCTCTGCAACACCACCACGAACCAGTGCGTCGCATGCGGCACAGCCGGTGCGATGTGTTGCGCGAACGATGCGTGCGCCACCGGGAGCATCTGCAACGCGGCGAATCAGTGCGCGTCGTGCGGCATGGCCGGTCAGCCCTGTTGCACCGGCATGACCTGTCCCGGAGCCACTGACTTGTATTGCGCGGCGGGGAGCGTCTGCACCGCATGCGGCATGGTCGGCCAGGCGTGTTGCGGCGGTTCGCGATGCGGCAACGGCGCAGTGTGTGATGGATCGAACGTGTGTCGCGCGTGCGGCGGCGCTACCCAGCCGTGTTGCAGCGGCAGCACCTGCACCGCGCCGAATGCGTGTCTCGGCGGCACATGTGGTCCGTGCGGAATGCCCACGCAGGCGTGCTGCCCATCGTCGCCGGTTTGCACGGGTGGCAACTGCGCATCGAACACGTGCGTCGCGTGCGGCGCGCTCGGACAGGCCTGCTGCTTCTCGGGTACGCCGTGCGCCGGGGGCACGACGTGTTCGTCGTCGACTTCGACCTGCGTAGCATGCGGTGCCGTCGGCTCGCCGTGTTGCAACGGCACGACGTGCGCGGCTGGCGCTGCGTGCGTGCCTGTCGACGGCGGGCCCGCGATGTGCGCCGCGTGCGGAGGCAACACGCAGCCCTGCTGCGCCAGTGGCGCGCCGTGCAACGGAACGTTCACCTGCCAGGGCGGGACGTGCGGACCATGAAGGCGCGAGCCACGTTCAATCGCGGAGCGTGATGGCGTAGGGCACGGGGCCGATCGGTTCGTGCGATGCGAGTGAAGCGCCGCGAACGTAGACGCCGGTCGACGGTCCGCCATCGAGATTGAGTGCCGCTTCGCAACCGCGTTCGTCGCCCACCGGCGACGCGCTCGCGAGTCGTTGCGAGAACGAGAAAAGCGACGGGCCGCGCAGCGGTTCGTCACGCCACCACGTCGTCACCACGTCGACGATGCGACCGCCGTCGCGAAGGCAGAGTGCGGTTCGCGCAAAGCGGCGGCCGTCGTCACGACGAATGCCGACCGAGCCGTCGCGTTCGACCAGTCGCGGGCCGCATTGCACTGCGAGCGAGACGCGCGCGTCGCGTGCGAACGGAACCGACGCGTCGAGAAGTTCCGCGCGCGCACCACGGAGCACCACGATGCCCGAGCCTCCGCGCGGATCGACCGCAGAGAACTCGGTGGTGCCGCTCGAGAGCAGCCCGGTGGGGGTCATGTCGTCATCGAAGAACCCGGCGTCGACGGCGAAGCGCACGTGCGGATCGCCGGCCAGCCCCGCCAGACGATCGTCGGGCGCTCGTTCGGCGCGGAGCGTGACCTGTGCGAGGTCGAGTCTCACCACCAGCCAGTCGAGCGTGCGTGCTTCTTCGACGAACGATGCGCGGCGCCATCGCAGTCCGGGGGCGACATCGCTCCATGCTGCCGGGAGGGCCGGAGTTCCCGCGGCCGGCATCGCACCGCGCGCTCCCGCATCGCTCGGATCTCGCACGCGCTGCGCCGGGTGGCGCGGCGACGCGGACGATGACTGCGACGCCGCGTGACGCGTACAGGTCGCGAGCGCCGCGAGGAGCGGTATCGAACGAACGACACGCACGATGTCGCGCAGCATACGCGCCGCGGCGTCGTTCGCGCATATCGACGCGGATCGTGAAATCGCCCACGATCGCGCGATGCGATCACCCCGTCTCGTTTCCTCCGCGGCGCGCACCTTCACACTCGGCGCTGCGTGCCTCGCGCTCTGCGCCGCGTGCAATCGCACCGCACCCACAGCCGCGCCGGCCGCTGCGCCTTCATCGCCTCCGGCCGCCGCGCCGGCCGCGCCGCCGGTCGCCGCACGCCCTGCTTCACCTGCATCGCTGCACGTCGAGAGCCCCGCGCGCGAGACGTTGCTCGCCGCAGGCGACCCGGTCCCGACGTTCCACGCGATCGCCTCGAACGGATCCGCCGTCGATGTAACCCCGACCCCGCGTGCCCACGCGCTCGTCGTGTACTTCTATCCGCGAGACGAGACGCCCGGCTGCATCATCGAGGCCGAAGCGTTTCGCGATGCACGCGACGTCTACGACACCGCGGGCATCGACGTGATCGGCGTGAGCACCGACACGGATGAAGCCCATCGCGGGTTCGCGGCGAATCATCAACTCCCGTTCGCGCTCGTCGCCGATCCGGCGGGCCAGGTAGCCGCCGCATTCGGTGTGCAACTGAACAACGGACATGCACAACGAACCACGTTCATCGTCGATCGCCAGGGGCACATCGCGCGGGTCTTCTCGCCCGTGCAGCCGCGCGGCCATTCCGACGAAGTGATCGCCGCGGTTCGCGCGTTGAGCGCACCCGCTCAGTGAACCGGACCGCTCGCGTCGTATCGATGGGCCACGATCACCTGATCGCCGTACACGTCGTGAACCCAGTCTTGCGTGTAACCGAGGGCGCGGCGCATCGCATCGAGCGTGTCGCGATCCACCCGCACTGATCGCACGACCCGTCCGTCACGCGTGCGAATTTCGACGTGACCGACGCCCATGCCGAGCCCTCCCAGATCGACGCCGCGTACCTCGCGCACCTGCGATGCATCCACGCGCGCGAGCGGCACGCCGAGGTAGTTGCTCACGTGCCACGTTCCGCGTTCGTCGACGTGCACACGCGCCGCCGAAGTGAGATACGGCCAGGCGATCCCGCTCCCGAGCGACGCCATCAGCGCCGACCACCCGAGGATGTTCCATCGCAGCACGCGCCCGTGTGGGCTGAACTCGTTGCGATGGAGAGAGCGGGCCATCGCGATCGCGAGCGCGATCCCCGCGAGCGTGAGGAGCGTCGCGGGCACGTGCCACGTGAAGTAGTTCCAGTGGCCGAGCGCAACGTCGCGCATGCATCAGAGATGACACGGATGACCGCGTCGAACAACCGAGGCGCGGGGCGCGGTCGCAGCGGTCGCGCAGTCCGGAGCGGGCGACTCCTTTTCACGTCGTTTTCATGGTGAGCTTGTCGGACCGCGCGCAGTGGGCCGAGTCCGCCCTTCGACTCCGCTCCTCGCAGACTCGGTGCTTCGCTCAGGATGATTGTCAGTACTCATTCAATCCTGATCTCGGCACCACGCACCTGACGCATTTCGATCGCGCACGACGCACGAACCGCCCCCACGAACCTCATGCCCGAACACCGCACCTTCGCCATCGGCGACATCCACGGCGACGTCGCCGCGCTCGACACGCTGCTCGAGCGACTCCCCGCACTCGGCGCCGACGACACGATCGTCTTCCTCGGCGACTACGTCGACCGCGGCCCTGCGTCGAAGCAGGTGATCGAACGCGTCCGCGACCTGCCGAACCGGACGCCCGCGAAGATCGTTGCGCTGCGCGGCAATCACGAGGACCTCTGGATCCAGTGCTACGCCGAACCGAATCCGGGCTTTCTACTTCCACACGGAAACGGCTGCGCGGCGATGTTCCGGTCGATCACCGGCGGCACCGTACTCGGCGTCGACGAAACACTCCGCGACGACGAGTTTCCGCGGTACATCGAGGTCAGCAGCTGGCTTCCCGAAGAGACCGTCGCGTGGATGAAATCGCTGCCGGTATGGTTCGAAGACGAGCACGCGATCTACGTGCACGCCGCCCTCGACGGTGAAGGCGAGCACTGGCTCCATCCGCGCGAGGGACGTCCGAAGCCGATGATGTGGGGGCGCGAGCCCGACTTCTTCGCGAACTACCGAGGCAAGACGGTGGTCTTCGGACACACGACCGTGACCGATCTGCCGCTGGACCACATCGGACCGGTCGGCCGGCTCTTCGACGACCCGCACGATGTCTGGCGGCGCGGTGACCTCGTCGGCCTGGACACGGGATGCGGCAAGGGCGGCTTTCTGTCGGCGATCGAACTCCCGTCGCGCCGCATCTACGAGTCGCGCTGATTCGCCTCGGCCCCTGCTTCACCCGAACCCATTGAACTGTGGTGGCACGTCGTGCCGTGCCGGCGCGGCGTGCGATTCGAGATCGGGTGTCGGGACACGAGTCGGTATTCGAGCGTGACGCAGCCGGACGAATGCCGATCGAACATGCTCCCCGTTGCGCGCAAGCGCCGAGCACTTCGCGTGCCATTGCGCTCGCGAAGCACACTTACTATGTTCGCTTCCGCCTTTCGTTCCCGGCCGTCGCGATGGCTGTCATCCCTTAGAAAACACGGGGAGATCCGGAGCACGCCTGCGGAATCGAAAGACCCAACGAGGTGAATATGCCGGAGCGGAAGCGACCCACCACGACGGGCAATCAGCCCCCTGATGAGAAAGATCTGAAGTTCGGCGACGAGTTGCCTGTCCTCCCGATCCGGAATGCCGTGCTGTTCCCGGGTGCCGTGGCGCCCTTCGACGTGGGCCGCGAGAAGTCAGTCTCGCTCGTCGAGGATCTCGAGAACCTGTCGCAGCCCGTCATCGCGATCTTCGCGCAGCGCGATCCGAACATCGACGACCCGAGTGAAAACGACCTGTACCCGGTCGGTGCAGCGGCGCGCGTTCTCAAGTCCCTCAAGCACTCGACGGGTAACTACTCGTTGATCTTGCAGGGCCTCACGCGCATCAAGCTCGACACGGTCACGCAGCACGCGCCGTATCTGAAAGCGAAGATCAAGCGCATCGAAGAGACGCCTGTCGCCGACGACATCGAAGCCGAGGCGCTCGCCGGCTCGCTGCGTGACGTCGCGAAGCAGGTGATCCAGCTGATGCCGGAACTGCCGCGTGAAGCGCAGTCCTTGATCGACAGCATCAACGAGCCCGGCAACCTCGCCGATCTCGTGGCTGCGAATCTCGACGCCCCCGTCGACGAGAAGGCGCAGTTGATGAGCACCGTCGACGTGAAGGAACGCATCCGTCACGTCCTCAAGCTCCTCACGCGTCAGCTCGAGATCCTCAAGATGCGCGAGCGGATCAACTCGCAGATCAAAGAGGAGATGGGGAAGAACCAGCGCGAATACGTGCTTCGCCAGCAGCTCAAGGCCATCAAGGAAGAGCTCGGTGAAGACGAAGGCGACCAGGGCGATCTCGACGGACTCGAGGAGCGCATCGCGAAGGCGAACCTCCCGAGCGAGGCGGAACAGGTCGCGCGGAAGCAGCTGCGACGTCTTCGTTCGATGCAGGTCGCGTCGGCGGAATACACCGTCGTTCGCACCTACCTCGATTGGATCCTCGACCTCCCGTGGACGACGAGCACGCCCGACATGCTCGACATCCCGAAGGTGCGCCAGGTCCTCGACGAGGATCACTACGGCCTCGAGAAGGTGAAGAAGCGCATTCTCGAGTACCTCGCGGTTCGCAAACTCAAGAGCGACAAGAAGGGCCCGATCCTCTGTCTGCTCGGACCGCCCGGCGTCGGCAAGACTTCGCTCGGTCGCTCCATCGCGCGCGCGCTCGGACGCAAGTTCGTTCGCGTCTCGCTCGGTGGCGTGCACGACGAAGCCGCGATCCGCGGACACCGTCGTACGTACGTCGGCGCGCTCCCGGGTCAGGTCATCCAGGGCATGAAGAAGGCCGCGACCGTGAACCCGGTCTTCATGCTCGACGAGATCGACAAGATCGGACACGACTTCCGCGGCGATCCCGCGGCGGCGTTGCTCGAAGTGCTCGATCCCGAGCAGAACAACACGTTCAGCGATCACTACCTCGAGATCCCGTACGACCTGTCGCACGTGATGTTCGTGGCGACCGCGAACATCGCCGACCCGATTCCGCCGCCTCTCCGCGATCGTATGGAGATCCTCGAGATCCCCGGCTACACGCGCAACGAGAAGAAGGCGATCGCGCGGCAGCACCTGGTGCTCAAGCAGCTCGAAGAGCACGGCATCAAGGAAGCGCAGCTCGAGATCACCGATCAGGCGATCGAGGAAGTCATCGATCACTACACGCGTGAAGCGGGTGTTCGTAACCTCGAACGACAGCTCGCGAGCGTGATCCGTGGCGTCGCGGTGAAGATCGCGGAGGGCGAGGCCGGTCCCTACAAGATCGACACGGCCGACGACGTCGCGATCTACCTCGGTGCGCAGAAGCACACGAGCGAAGTCGCAGAGCGCACGGAAGAGCCGGGCGTTGCGACGGGTCTCGCGTGGACGCCGGTGGGCGGCGAGATTCTCTTCATCGAAGCGACGCGCATGCACGGCTCGAGCAAGTTGCAGCTCACCGGTCAGCTCGGCGACGTGATGAAAGAGTCTGCGCAGGCTGCACTCTCGTACATCCGTGCGAAGGCGAAGGTGCTCGGGCTCAACGAGGACTTCCTCGAGAAGAGCGACCTGCACATTCACATTCCGGCGGGCGCGATGCCGAAGGACGGACCGAGCGCGGGCGTGACGATGTTCACCGCACTCGTCTCCATGCTGAAGGGCATTCGCGTTCGTCACGACGTCGCCATGACCGGCGAGATCACGCTCCGTGGGCGTGTGCTTCCGGTCGGCGGCATCAAGGAGAAGGTGCTCGCGGCGCATCGCGCGGGCATCAAGCGGATCATTCTTCCGGAGCGGAACAAGCCCGACCTCGAAGAAGTGCCGCAGGAGATCCGCGACACGCTGGAGTTCATCTTCGTGAGCAAGATGGACGACGTGCTGGCCGCGGCGCTCGAAGAGAACCCGGTGAACCCGACAGCGGGAACCATCCAGCAGAGCGCGGGCGGACCCGCCACCGCGATGCAGAAGAACTAGTCAGGGAAACCTGACGAACCTCGCGACCCCTTCTTCGCGACCGTGCGGAGGAAGGGGTTTCGCGTTTCTCCATCCGTCGACCTCCGTGCCCGGATCGGTCACTGCGCCCGGCGATAGATCATCGCCGCCCCCACCATTCCGAGTGACCGTCGCGCACCACCACCCAACTCGTGCGAGCATCGAAGTCCTCATGCGCTGGCAACCAGGTGGACAGAGTTCGGATATCGAAGATCGCCGCGGACAGAGTGCAGGCGGCGGTGGCGGCGGTCCGAGCTTCGGCGGAATGCGCCTCGGACTCGGCGGCCTCATCGTCGTCGGGATCCTGAGCCTGCTCTTCCGTCGAAACTTCTTCGCGATGCTCGGAAGCGACTCGTCCTCGTCGCAACAGACGGCGCCGCAAGCGCCGGCGACGCAGTCGGCCGCCGAGCAGCAGCAGGTGCAGTTCGTCTCGTTCGTCCTCGACGATGCGCAGAACACCTGGACGCAGATCTTCGCGCAGCGCGGTCAGCAGTACCCGCACGCGCGGCTCGTGCTCTTTCGTGACGAAGTGCGGTCGGCATGCGGTCGCGCGGAGACCGCGGTCGGGCCTTTCTACTGTCCGGGCGATCAGAAGGTGTATCTCGACCTCGGGTTCTTCAACGAACTCGCCACGCGCTTCGGCGCACCGGGGCAGTTCGCCGAGGCGTACGTGATCACGCACGAGATCGGTCATCACATCCAGCGACTGCTCGGGATCGAAGAGCGGATGCGCCAGATGCAGGCGGCGAATCCGTCGCAGCGCAACGAGCTGTCGGTGCGTCTGGAATTGCAGGCCGACTGCTTCGCGGGCGTGTGGGGTCATTCGACGTCGCAGCGAAACATTCTCGAGAGCGGCGACGTCGAGCAGGGACTCGCGGCCGCGGCGAGTGTCGGCGACGATCGATTGCAGCGCTCGGCGGGGCGTGCGGTGTCGCCCGAGCGATTCACCCACGGTTCGTCAGCGCAGCGCGTGGCGTGGTTCCGTCGCGGCCTCGAGTCGGGGAGCATCGAAGCGTGCGACACGTTCGCGGGAGCGATGTAGTCGTCGCGCGCGTGACCTCACCCCCGCTGCCGCCTGAGCATTGGTCACGAATGTGTCCTCGCGCT
>CBIHQZ010000066.1:0-12340 GCA_966212315.1 uncultured Myxococcales bacterium | reverse complement strand
ATCGCAGTTCACCAATCACGCCTCATCCTTCGAGCCCCTCTTTCGACGACGCCCGGGTTCGCGCGCCACGCCGTGGCGTCGGAGGGAGAGGGGCGCGCGGCAGCGGGGGTGAGGTCACGCGAGTTCACCCTCGATAGAAGCACGCCCTCACGCCGCCACTCCCGAGGCCGCAGTACCAGCCCATCGGGCACGGCGTGTCCGCATCGCAGGTCATCGTGCACACCCCGCGCGAGCGGATGCAGTACCCCGACGAGCACTCGCTGCCGTCGTGACACGCGCTGCCCATGTCAGCCGGCACATCGCCGCTGTGATCGATCGGCGCGTGCATGCCGGCGCCGTCGCGTTCGTCTCCGCCCCCCAGTCGGATCCCCTCTCGAACGAGCGACGCCCACGCATCGACCCGCGAGAAATAGTTGTGCGCGATGGTCGACGTGCACGTCGGTCCGCCGCGCGACACCACGCCGACGACCGCTCCCGAACGTGCATCGAGCGCGGGCCCGCCGCTGTCGCCGCTGCATGTCGATCGACCCAACAGAAACTCCCGCGCCGCCACCCGCACGATCGGCACCGCGGTGCGGTATTCGCGAATCCCGGCGCCCGTCGCTTCGCTGCGTCGGCCGTATCCCACCAACACCACGTCGTCGCCGGCGCGAGGTGCCTGCGTCAGCGATACCGGCACCGGGTCGATCCCGGTGACATCCCGATCGAGCAGCAGCACTGCGATGTCCGCCTCGCACAGTCGATCTCCGGCCGGCACCAACGCCCGCACGCCGTGCGCCACCTCGCGCGCGCTGGACACATTGTTTCCGACCCGCACCGCGATCGTGCGCGGATCGAGATCTCCCTCGAACTGTGGTGACGGATCCGCGCAGTCGATTCCCTCGCTCGCCAGCTCGCTCACGCAGTGCCGCGCGGTCAGCACCGCGCGCGGCGCGATCAGCGTGCCGGTGCACAAGCCGCCCTCGCCGATCATCAGTGCCACAACGCTCGGATGCCGCTCGCCGTCCGCCCTCCCGCGCACGATCTCCGCGCTCACGAGATCGTCGTCACCGGTCTGCCAGTCGGCCGAACACGCAGCCAACGCGCTCGCGGTCATCGCCATCAGGATCCATTCGAAGTTCTTTGCACGCATCGCACGCTCCTCACGCCGAGCGATCGCAAGCGAAGTGCCGCCACCTGGGGGTGATAGGTTTCGCGTGCTTGCAGACGCGTTCTGGCGGATCCGCCATGGCGGACATTTCTCGTCCGCCAGTTCCGCCACCCCTCTTGTGCTCGTTCGCGCGATGGGATCGGGCGCGCAAACCCGTGACAACGCATTGGCGCACCTGCCAATTCGTTGTCACGCAGGACGGCGACGTCTTCAGCGCACCAGACCGACCGCGGTCGCCAGCGCGCTCACTTCGTCCGCGCGCAGCAACCGCCATGTTCGCGGCGTCAGCGTTTCATCGAGCGCGATCGGTCCGATCGACACGCGATGCAGCTTCACGATCTGCCAACCGAACAGCGCGCACGTATGCCGGATCTGCCGAAAACGCCCTTCGCGCAGCGTCATCCGCACCCACGTCGCACGCGTACGATGCGCCTCCCATTCGACCTCCACCGGCCGTGTCTTCTCGCCATCGAGCACGACCCCCTCGCGGATCTGGTCGAACGCGGGATCGTTCGCCTCGAGGTGCCCGCGGATCTTCACGCGGTACAGCTTCGGAAGATGGAAGTCGGGGTGGATCACGCGCCGTCCGAGTTCCCCGTCGTCGGTGAGCAGCAGTGCTCCCTCGGTGTTGAAATCGAGCCGTCCCACCGCGTGGATCACCGGCATCTCGGGCGGAAAGTACGGCGCGAGCGTGGGCCGTCCCTCGGGATCGACGAACGCGCAGATGTGCCCCTTCGGCTTGTTCATCAGCACGTAGGTGAACGCGGTCGGCAGTGTCACGCGCTCGCCGTCCACGCTGACGACATCGCAAGCGGGATCGATCGCGACGAACGGATCGACGCAAACGGTGCCGTTCACCATCGCGCGCCCTTCACGCACCAGCGTCTTGTTCTTCTCGCGCGAGAGAATCCCGGCGCGCGCGAGGAACACGTGCAACCGCATCGCGCGTGACTCGCTCACGGGCCGCCGCTGCTCACGGGCGCCGCGCTCGCGTGCTTGTCGCGTCCGGCGGTCACCAGATAGCGCACGATCAGATCGCGCTCGCTCTGTTCCAGGTTCGCGCGCGATCGCATTTCGTCGACCTGGCGGGGCCACTGTTCAGCAGTGCGATGGTCGGCGCCGTAAAGCTCGTGACACCCGCCGCACTTGTTGGCGTACAGCGCGCGTCCGCGAGCGAGCGTCGCCACGGTGGCATCGGGCCAGCGAGTACGGGCCCACACGGCATCGGATTCGAGCGGCGCCGGAATCGAACTCGCGCACCCTGCGAGCAGTGCGAACGATGCGACAGCGAATGCGCGATGAATGCTTCGGTGCAACAAGGGGCGTTGAAGTCCCCTGTCAGACCCTCGCTGTCAAGACGCGACGCTTCACTGACACGCAGGGCAACCGACCGGGCACGTCGTTCCGGCGAAGCACTGCGGTGGTCGCGAGGGTCCCGGACCATCGACGGCGCAACACACTTCGCCGGGCTCGCAGACAACGCCGCAGGCGGGCGCGCTGCAAGCACCCGCGAGGCACATCGAGGTCGCGCCCGTGCAGACGTGACCGCAGCTGCCGCAATTGAGCGGATCGTTCTGCAGGTTCATGCAACCGCCTCCGCAGCACGAGAGGCCGATGGAACACATCGAGTCCACCGGGCACGCACCGCCGCCACTGTCGGGCGCTCCGCCTGCGTCGCTGACTCCGGCGTCGACGCTCGTCGGACACTCGCCTTGCGATACCCACTGCGCGTTCGGCCCCGCGCAGTGATCGAAGAAGGTTACGCCGTTGCATCCGCAGTACGGCAGCGAGACGCGACCGCAACCGAAGTCCATCGCGCACACGCCACGGGTCGCGCACCCAGCCGATTGGAAGACGCAGATCTGACCCTGCGCGCAATCGCCGTCGCTGCCGCAATCGAGCGGCGCATCGGGACCCTGATCGGTGGTGACGATCGCGTCGTGCGTCGCGATGTCCGTTGCATCGTTGCCGCCGTCGTTCGGCGAGGCCGTGCTCGAACAACCGGCGATCGCGAGGAGCGAGGTGAACACGAAGAAGGAGGAGCGCATCCACCGAGTGAATCGCGGTCCGGCACGCAACGCAAACACACGAACGGTCAGTGTGCCCGGCGAAGCGCGCGCGAAGGACGTGCTTCGAGCAGACGCGTCTCGTGACCGAGCCAGCGCACGTTGCCGCGCCACACGACCTTGCGCGCGAACGGCGCGCGGGCCCAGAGCCACACGAACACGAACGGGCGGATGGCGAGCGCATGAAGATGACGCAGCGAGAGTGCGCGTCCACGGAGCCGCGCGAGTGCGAACGAATCGATGGCAGCCTGGAGCGCGAGGGTGAACGCGAAGACGCTGAGGGTCGCTCGCGAGGGATCGACGCAGAGCCATGCGAACGCGAAGAGAGTCGGGAAGAGCAGCACTTCGAGCGCCGTGCCCCACTCGAGCAGCCAGTGCATCTGCGCCCAGCGGAAGTGGCGGCGATAGAACTTCGTCACGTCGCCGGCGACGTTCACGTTCGTCACGAGATGCCGGCCGATCACCACCTGTTCGCCGTTGGCGAGGAGGCGCTCGATCATCACGTAGTCCTCGGCGCAGTAGTTCCCGAGTTCGGCGAAGCCGCCCATCGCGCGGAGCGATCGCTTGCGCAGCAGCGTCGACTTGCCGGGCGCTACGATGCGACCGCTGAGCATGTTCACCGCATACGTGGCGAATGTGATGAACGACGAGATGTGAAGGTTGTCGAGCGCGGCGCCGAGCGTGCATTCACCGTCGCCGGCCACCGGGCTCAGCACCATGCCCACGCCGGGCGCAGCGAGATCGAGCGTCATCGAAGCGAGCGTGTCGGGATGCACGCGCGTGTTGCTGTCGCTGATCCACACGAGGTCGTAGCGGGCGGCACGTTCGAGTATTTCGAGCTGCGCGACCTTTGGATTCACGCTGGTGCCGGCGGCGGTTCGAACGATGCGAAACGCAATGTGCGGATGCCCCGCTTTCACGCGCTCGAGCACCGCGAGGGCCAGGTCGTTGTCGTCGCGAATGCCGCAGAGGATCTCGAAGCGCGGATGGCGCAGTGCGCAGAACGACGCGAGGCAGCGTTCGAGATCGTCGTCGGCGCCGGCACATGGCTTGAGAATCGAGACGCCTGGAAGGTCGGAGGGGATGTGCTCGAGGGCGGCAGGTGAGTCGGTGGTGATCGCGTGGCGAGCAGCGAACGCGAAGAGCGCCGCGCACAGGATGCTGAGCGAGACGCTGAGTGCGGTGAGTGCGGCGAAGAGCAGCGGAACGTCGTGAGCCATCGTGACCTCGCGACGGCCATCGCAATCGTCGTGCTCGCGCATCGACCGCGAACGCGACGTGGCGGCCACTGGGATCGCCTGCGCCGTGAACGCATCGTCACGGTCCGCGTTTTCGCGCGGGAAGCACTGGGCTTTGAATCAGTCCGTCGCGACGCGCGTCGAACGCTTCACACCGACGAACGTTCACGCGTCGCGCGCGGCACTGTCGCGTGCACTTCGCGGCGTGGGCGCGAGCACCGCGTCGTGCGCGATGCGGACGTGACACGGCTCAGCGCATCGCCCGGCACGCGGGGACGTCTTCACCCAGTGTCGCGCGCAGTGCTTCGCAATCGCGCGTGCTGCTCGTGCACGCGACATCTCCCGACGAAGACACCCGCACGCACCACGCTTCACGCTGCCCTTCGCACGACGAGAACCCGATCACTTCGCCTTCGCGACGCGCGGTCTCCATGGCGTCTGCAACGCCGCGCACGCAGGTGTCGCGCGTTCGATGACAGCTGGTCGCGCGCGAGCCATCCGGATGCGGATGGAAGCAGTACCACCCCTCGCCTGCCGGAACGGCCGGTGACCCGGACGCGCTCCCGCCGCAGGCCGCGGCAAGGAGCGCGAACGCTGTGATCCACGCCCGAGAACGGGGAATACTCATGCTCGCGCGAGCGTACACTTCTCGCGCGCGTGCGCGGAGGAACCCCGGTGATCGACGCCCTCGAGTCTCGTTCCACAGCCTCTGCCGAGCGCCGCTGGCCCTCGTGGCTCGAAGCGCGTCCCGATGCGCTCGTTCATCACGGCATGGGCTCGTTCATGTTCGTCGTGTTCACGGTGCTGCTGCTGGGCGTGTCGTCGATCGTCGCGTTCGGAGTGAAGTCGATCACCCACGGCAACGTGCCATTCCTCCCGATGCTCGCGGCGCTCGTCGCGCTCGAGAAGCCCGCGTTCGACGCCATCGCCCGACGTGCATTCGGCGCGCGAGGAACCTTCATCGCGTGGAGCTGGTTTCTGGGACTGAGCACGTTCTTCGCGATGAGCGCGCTGATCGCACTGGCCGACCCGATCGTGTCGTCACACTGGCGCTGTGGCACCGGCGACATCGGATTCGTGCTCATCACCCCGCTCTTCGTACTGATCTTCGGAAGCCTCGTGGCCGCATCACTGCGCCCGTTGGTCGGTGTGTCGCGTCCGCGCGGAGAGCGCGTTGCCTCGCGCGTGCTCGCGTTCACCGCGGTGATGGTCTCGCTCGTCGCCGGGTTCGAGATCGTGCGTTCCGCATGGCTCACGGATGCCGAGGGCTACCTCCGTTCGCGTCCCGTCGTCGCGCGACTCGCGGCTGTCTCGCTTCCGCCGCGCCCCGCCGAGACCGCTGACACGGCGATCGAAGCGGGAACTCGAACGCGCGATCTCGTCGGCGACTGGTCGCTCGTGCGTTCGTGTTCCGCGCGCACGCAGGGATGCGAGTTGTCGGTCGCGCGCGCCGGCGCCGAAGCGAACGCACTGAGCCTCGGATGGTTCATGGGCGACGAGACGTTCTCGATCTCGCGTGTCGAATCCCAGCATCTGGTGATCATTTCGCGCGAGACCGGTTCGGTGACTCCGGTGGCCGCGTTCGATGACCGCGACGGGTCGCGCCGTTCGATCGCAGCGGCACAACTCACCTCGCTCACCGCCGCGCCGCGCGCGTGGAGCGTGGCCGCGCTCGCGGGCATCGTGCTCTGTCTGCTCGTCGCCGCGTCGATGCGCCGTATCCGGCAACGCATCGATGCGGACCTCGCGTGTTTTCGCGCGAACGACGCGAACACAGTGCTGACCTTCTTCGGCGCGCCGCCGCGCGATCGCGCGCACTACCGGGACGCCGCGCATGCCAACCGCCGCGTCGAGTTGCACGGTTCTCTCGCATCGCTGCAGAGCGCTGCCAGCGCTGCGTTGTGGGGTCGCGCGATGTTCGCACTGGCGATGCTCACGATCGCGACCGCGCCGATGCTCGCGTTCGCATGGGTGCACTGGACCCGCTGATCGCCTCGGTCAGGGTTGTTGGATCATGGCCGGGGCGCGGCGTGCGGTGTGTACCAGGAACATCAGTCCGAGCAGCCCGGACGCTCCGCCGACCAGCGCGCAATACGCACGCACCGCTTCGATGTTCGATCGGGGTCCGAATGCCCATGCCGCGGTGAAGCCGGCGAGCGCGCACAAGCTCAGCAGCCGTGCGCTCCATGCCGCCCACCGCCGCTTCGCGAGATCACCGCGTTCGCCGAACGCTTCGCGCAGCGCCGCCGCGAACCAGGCCATCGCCGCAACCAATCCGATGCTCGCGTACGAGAACGCCATCTCGACGCCGAACCCGCCGCGCGCAATGAGCGTCATGTACGTATGAAGGTCGCCAGCGAGTGCGAAGCAGAGTGCTCCGGCTGCGAACGCCGCGAGTGACCGCGCCCGCGAGGTCCGCGGGATCGACGTGGCCCGCAGGAAGCCGACGATCGCGATCACATCGGTCGCGACGCTCACGCAGAGCGCGCTCCATTCCAGCAGGCGCTCTTCGGCGCGCGCGATGTGATTGCTGCGAACGTACATGGCGATCGCGAACGCGAATCCGACTCGCACGGCGAAGGCCCAGAAGCTCCGTCGCATGCCACGGGCCGCACGAATCCCCGCATCCGAGTCGTTGTCGGCGGGCGGCGCGGGTTCGAGATCGAGCAGTGCAATCGCACGGCGCACGGTGACGATCGCCGCGATCGCGAAGAGCGCATCGAGCCAGACCAGGGAATCCGCGGACGACGCGGGCGGGCGGAGAAACTGCGCGAGTCCGTCGAGCGTCACGACCGAGATCGCGATCAGAGCATCGCGCGAGCGCAATCGATCGACGCGTCCGTCGGCGCGCAGGTAGAGCGCGAGAAGCAGGGCCGCGGCGAAGAGCAGATCCATCGTGCCGCCGCGCGAGAGATCGGGCGCGAGGGAGGCCGATGCGCTGCGGGTCAATTGCGGATCGAACGAAATGCGCTCGTAGATCCGCGCCCACCCGCCCAGCGCCGCGAGGACGAGACATCCGAGCATCGCCGCCGACGGATAGACGAGCCGTGCGGTCGCGCGGCGCATTGCAGCGAACGCTGCCACGGCGGCCGCGAGTGGAAGCAGTGCGCGCGCCGTCGCGGTCGCATCGGACCATGACGCGAACACCAGGGTCGACGACGTCGCCGAATAATAGACGTCACCGGGTCGGCCGCTCGATGCGCGCACGATCATCGCCGCGACGCGCACGAATGCACGGGCCGCATACGAACACGCCGCCAGCGCGATCACCGCTCGCTGAGCGCCGTCGGCGATCGCTGTGCTCGGCGTGGTGGAATCGGGCTTCGGCGCGTCGCTCGGACTCATCCGGCACACCATGCGGGCACGCTCGGTTGGCGTCTAGGTCGAGCAGCGCCGAACGGCGATCGCGTCGCGCGCGCGAGATCCGTACACTCGGCCTGCCGTGAGCGAACTCAAGAGTGTCTCCGTCTCGAACGACGTCGCCATCGCCACCTTTCGTCATGTGTTGATCTGCCACTTCCGCAAGAAGACGCCGGCCGTGAGTGCGGCCACGTTGCAGACGGCGATCCAGACGCTGCCTCGCGCGGAGAAAGTGGTGTTCTTCGGGGTGATCGAAATCGAGAGCGATCCGCCCGATACCGAGGCTCGCGAGCGGTTCACGAAGTTCTTCGAAGACAACGCGGATCGCTTCGCGTGCGCGATCGTGGCCTACCGCGGCGAAGGGTTTCGCGGCGCGATGGTGCGGACGATCGTCTCGGGCATCTTCCACTTGATGCCGAAGTTTCGCTTCGCGTTCCCGCGACAAGTAGTCGGCTCGCTCGACGAAGGCGCAACGCTGGCGTTGAAGCACGCGCCCGGGCTGGACACCGCGGCATTGCTGGCGGCGGTTCGCGAACTCAGCGCGAAGTAGCGCTGAGACACTGCGCGCAGGGGCGCGCCCTCGCGATGATGCGGCGCGCGTCAGCACGAACGCTTGACACTCGCGATTCCATCCGTCCATCCTGATAGCGAGATAGATGGCACTGGCGCAGTACGTCGAGACGCTGAACCTGCTGGGCGACGAGAGTCGTATCCGGCTGTGCGCGCTGTTGGGCGAGCGTGAACTCTGCGTCACCGATCTCGTGCGCATCACCGGCATCTCGCAGTCGCGGGTGTCGACCCACCTCGGCCGTTTGCGCGAGGCCGGCTTCGTGCGCGATCGGCGGCAGGGCACGCAATGCTTCTACGCGCTCGCGTCCGAGTCGCTTCCGGGGACCGTGAAGGCCGTGCTCGAAGACGCCGCTGGATCGGCCGATCCCACGCTGGCCGGCGATCAGAAGCGCCTCGCCGAACTCGACGCCGAACGCCGCGGTGGGCTTCCCGAGACGGTCGCGGATGAACTCGAGCGGTACTACTCGCCCGGTCGCACCTGGCAGTCGCTCTCGGTCGGGATCGCGGCGCTGCTCAAGCTCGGCGATGTTCTCGACGTCGGATCCGGCGACGGCGGCGCGGCCCACGCTTACGCCGCGTACTGCCGCTCGCTCACGTGCATCGATACGAACCCTCGCATGGTCGAGGCCGCGCGCGAGCGCCTCGCGCGATATCCGCACGTGCGCACGCGAGTCGCGGACGTTCATGCATTGCCGTTCAAACCTGCTTCGTTCGACGCCGTGATGGTCTTTCACACGCTCACCCACGCCGAGCATCCAGGCGTCGCGCTCGACGAATGCGCGCGCGTTCTTCGCCCGGGTGGGCGCCTGGTGCTGCTATGCCTCGACCGTCACGAGCAGCACGAGGTCACGGCGCGCTACGGCGAGCGCCACCCGGGGTTCGCCCCGCGGACGGTTCGCAGCCTTCTCTCGAAGGCCGGACTCCACGTCGCGACGGCCGAAGTCGCATGCCGCGAAGCGAAGAAACCGCATCTACAAGTTGTCCTGGCGATTGCAGACAAGCCCAAGGCGGGCGCGTCGAAGTAATCCCGTCGCGAAGAAGCATCGAGACCCCATGACCGACATTCATCCGCTCCAGCAGCTCCTCCAGAAGCGCATCGCCATCATCGACGGCGCGATGGGCACGACGATCCGCACCTACGGCATGTCGGAACCCGACATCCGCGGCGAGCGTTTCAAGGACTCGAAGAAGGACCTGCTGAACAACGGCGATCTCTTCTCGCTCACGCAGCCGAAGATGATCTGCGATATCCACCGCCGCTTTCTCGAAGCGGGCGCGGACATCATCGAGACGAACACCTTCGGAGCCACGTCGATCTCGCAGAGCGAGTTCTTCGTCGACGATCCGCGCGAGCACGGCGGTCGCAAAGACCCGGCGTTCTATCAAAAGATCATCGACGATCGCTTCCTCAACGACCTCGCGTGGGAGATCAACGAACAGTCGGCGCGGCAGTGTCGCGAGTGGGCCGATCGTGTTGCGAATGCCACCGGTCGCCGTCGCTTCGTGGCGGGTGCGATCGGGCCGTTGACGGTCTCGCTCTCGAACTCACCCGATGCGGACGACGCGGGCTTTCGCGTGGTGACCTTCGATCAGGTGAAGGCTGCCTACGCGCACCAGATCCGCGCGCTCATCGCGGGCGGTGTCGACACGCTGCTCGTCGAGACGATCTTCGATTCACTCAACGCGAAGGCGGCGCTCGTCGCGATTCGCGAAGTGTTCGACAAGGACGGCGTCGAGATTCCGGTGCAGATCTCCGCGGCGGTCGGTCGCGGCGGCGAGACGATGATCTCCGCGCAGACGGTGGAAGCGTTCTGGAACGCGGTGAAGCACGTGAACCCGCTCTCGATCGGGCTCAAGTGCTCGCTCGGCCCGGACCTCATGTATCCGTTTCTCTCCGAACTCTCGGAGAAGTCTTCGGCCGCGATTTCGGCGTATCCCAATGCAGGTCTGCCGAACCCGCTCTCGCCCACCGGCTTCGATCTCGAGCCCGGGGACATGGGTCGCTTCCTCGGACAGTTCGCGGGAAGCGGACTCATCAACATCGCCGGCGGTTGTTGCGGCAACACGCCGGAACACATCGCGGCCATCGCAAAGGCGCTCGAAGGGGTAGCCCCGCGTGAGTACGCATCGAAGCGCGAAGCCGACACGAAGCAGCAGTCGATCGGCTCGGTGGACACGGCGCTCGAACGTCCGTTGCGATTGAGCGGCTCGCAGCCGTTCACGCAGCAGCAGGGCGTCTACATGATGATCGGCGAACGCACCAACGTCGCGGGTTCGCCGAAGTTCGCCAAGCTCATCAAAGAGGGGAAGTACGAAGAGGCCGTTTCCATTGCGCGGCAACAGGTCGAGAACGGCGCCAACGTCATCGACATCTGCATGGACGAGGGAATGATCGACGGCGTCGCGGCGATGTCGCGATTCCTGCAGCTCCTCGGCAGCGAACCCGAGGTCGCGAAGGTTCCGTTCATGATCGACTCCTCGAAGTGGGAGGTGATCGAGGCGGGGCTGCGTTGTCTTCAAGGCAAGGGGATCGTGAATTCGATCTCGCTCAAGGAAGGCAAAGACAAGTTCGTCGAGAACGCGAAGACGGTGCTGAAGTACGGCGCCGCGGTCGTCGTGATGGCGTTCGACGAACAGGGCCAGGCCGCGACGTACGAAGACAAGACCCGCATCTGCGAGCGCGCGTACCGCATCCTCGTCGACGAGGTCGGTCTTCCCGCGGAAGACATCATCTTCGATCCGAACATCCTCACGGTCGCGACCGGCATGGAGGAGCACAACAACTACGCGGTCGACTTCATCAACGCGACGCGCTGGATCAAGCAGAACCTGCCGCACGCGAAGGTGAGCGGCGGCGTGTCGAACATCTCGTTCAGCTTCCGCGGCAACAACCCGGTGCGTGAAGCGATGCACTCCGCGTTCTTGTTCCACGCGATCCGCGCGGGGATGGACATGGGGATCGTGAACGCCGGGATGCTCGAGGTGTACGAAGAGATCGAGCCCGAGCTGAAGGAACTGGTCGAAGACGTGCTGCTCAATCGGCGCGCGGATGCGACCGAGCGCCTCGTGGACTTCGGCGAGAAGCTGAAGATCGCGAGCGCGGGCGCCGGTGCGGCCGAGAAGAAGGCCGAGGAATGGCGCAGCGGCACGGTCGAAGAACGTCTGTCGCACGCGCTCGTGAAGGGCATCGAGACGCACATCGATCAGGACACCGAGGAAGCACGCGCGAAGCTCGGTCGACCGCTGGCTGTCATCGAAGGACCGCTCATGGACGGCATGGGCGTGGTCGGCGATCTGTTCGGCGCGGGGAAGATGTTCCTTCCGCAGGTGGTGAAGTCGGCGCGCGTGATGAAGAAGGCCGTCGCGTATCTCACGCCCTTCATGGAGGCAGAGAAAGCGCAGCTCGCCGCCGAAGGACGCGCGGTGAAGACGCAGGGGAAGATCGTGCTCGCGACCGTGAAGGGCGACGTGCACGACATCGGAAAGAACATCGTGGGCGTGGTGCTCGCCTGCAACAACTACGAGGTCATCGACATGGGCGTGATGGTCCCGTGCGAAAAGATCTTGGAGCGCGCGAAGCAAGAGAAGGCCGACGTCATCGGTCTGAGCGGGCTGATCACGCCCTCGCTCGACGAGATGACGCACGTGGCGCGCGAGATGGAACGGCAAGGGTTCAAGCTTCCGTTGCTCATCGGCGGTGCGACGACGAGCCGCGCGCACACGGCAATCAAGATTGCGCCGCACTACAGCGAGCCGGTCGTGCACGTGCTCGATGCGAGTCGCGCCGTGCCGGTGACCACGAGTCTGCTCAGCGAAGACGGGCGCGCCGCGTTCGTCGCGCAGCACCGGGCCGACTACGAACAGCTGCGCAAGATGCACGCGTCGCCGAAGCAGAAGCTCGTGTCACTCGAGACCGCGCGCGCCCATCGGACGCCGATCGAATGGCGCGAGAGCGA
>CBIHQZ010000065.1:0-12381 GCA_966212315.1 uncultured Myxococcales bacterium | reverse complement strand
CTCCGCGATTCTGGCCGGCACGCGCAGCACCAATGCGGCTGTCGTCGCGATCGTGAACCCTGCCGAGTTGTGCAGTGCATTTCTCGTCGCGCCGAACGTGGTGTTGACCGCGCGTCATTGCGTGAGCGAGATCGGCGGGAGCGGATGTACCGCGATGGCGACGCACGACTACGCCGCGAGCGAATTGCAGGTGTGGCCGCAGACGGTCACGCCGACCTCCGGCACCGCGTTCCTCTCGGTGGCCGAAGTCGTGTTGCCCCCATCGGATGGAACGCTCTGCGGAAACGACGTCGCGCTCTTGCGACTGACCGCGCCGATCGACAACGCGATGACACTCGCGCCGCGACTCGATGGACCACCCGTCGAAGGCGAACCGCTCACCGTCGTCGGATACGGGCAGACCGCGGGCAATCCCACGTCTGCAGGCGTGCGGCGGGAATCGAGCGACGCGCATGTGGACACGGTCGGCGCAACGAGCGCGGGCGGCGTGCAACGCACCACCGACGATGAATGGGTGATCGATCAGGGTCCGTGCTTCGGCGATTCGGGAAGTCCCGCGCTCGGTGGCGACGGGCTGGTGGTGGGCGTGATGTCGCGCGGCAGCGGCAATACCTGCCTCGCGATGGTGTACGAACGGATCGACACGCGCGCAGCGTGGCTTCGCGATGCGACGATCGCCGCTACGGCTGCTGGCGGAATCGCAGCGCCCGCATGGACGGCGCCGGCGACCGCCGATGCGGGGACCGAGGACGCTGGAACCGATGCGTCCGTCGCGAACGATGCGGGCGATCCGATGGCCCACCCGGGATGCACGGCGCGACCGGCGACGTCCCGCGAGCGAACGCGTGACGGTGAATGGCTCGGCGCTGCATTCGGTGTGATCGCCGCGCTCGAAGCGTCGCGTCGGCGGCGCGGTCGCGTGTGACTCGCTCCGCCGTTGTCAGGGAGTCCACACCACCACGTGGGCATCTCCGGCCGCGAACGTCGTGCTGAGCGCACCGCTGGCCGCGTCGTAGCCCGCCGCTTCCGCGAGCGCACCGTCGGTGCGTGACACTTCCAGCAACGACGAGGGCATCGCGGGCCACGTGAAGCGCCCCGCGTGTGCGGCATCGTGATCGAGGTTCACGATCATCGCTGAACGTCGGCCGTCGGCGAGAGTGAACAGCCCGATCAGCCACGACGACGACGACGCCATCGGATGAAGCGGCGCATCGGGCGGGAGCTGCGCGAGGCCGGACGGGAGCGCGGAACCGGCAACGTACACACCATCGTTGCGTGCGCCCCCGAGCACGCGGCCGAACGCATGGATCTCGTGATTGAGCGCGGTCCCCGCGTCGAAGAGCCCTCCGTGCGTTGCGTCGGCATTCACGATCGAGTGGTCGAAGTGTTCGCTCCCCGACACCACCGGATCTGCGTACGTGAAATACGCGATACCCGAAGCGCCGAATGCGAGCGTGGTGAACGCGTTCCAACGCAGCTCGGATGCGGTCGGCGCGCGCATCCCTTCCCATCGCACCGACTGCACGTATCCCATGAACGGCGTGTGGCGCGCGACGGCGCGGTCGCGCACGAGCGCAAGGTTCCAGAAGTAATCCGGCGCATCGCCGCTCGCGCGAAACGGGTAGTGATCGAAGATCAGCATCGTCGGTGTTCCGGCGGTGAGCCATGTGTCGACGTAGGTGTCGTAGACGCCGAGCCCGTAGAACGCGCGAAACACGAGGTCCCACGATTGCGGCGCATCCCCGCGGTAACCGCGAAGGGCGGGATCGCCATCGCCGCTCGAGAACACGACCCATCCCACCGAGCCGTCGCCTCCGCCGCCATGCGTGAGTTCGAAGTAGTAGGTCGCACCGGGTGCGAGATGCGCGTCGAGGTCGAAACGCGGGTAGTACCCGTTGTTGCTTCCGCTGAGCGACGAGCGCGCGAACGCGGTGAGCCGGCTCGGCGAGTCCCACACCGTCAGCGTGAGAGTCTCGTCTGCTGCCCACGTGTTCGGATCGATGTCGAGTTCGATACTTCGCAGCGGAAGAGTGCTGTCGCCGGGAACGACGAACGTCTGGCCGATCGGCGCTGTCGCGGTCACGTAATCGCCCTGCCCACCGCTTCGCTGCGCGGTGTCGCGTGCGTCGGAGGGTGCGTCGAGCAACTCGAAGTAGAAGTCCAACGCAGTCTCGGCCGCGCCGACAGAGCCGGTGCCGTTCGCATAGGTGTCGCTCGAAGAGCGTGTCACCCAGCCGACGGAATTGTCCGCGCCGCCGCCGTGTGAAAGCACCCAGCGATACGGATGCGCGGGGAGCACCGAGGTCTGCATTGCGAAGTGCGGGAAGTTGCCGTTGTTCGAATTGCGCATCGTGCGAGATGCCACCAGGGTCGCGCCGTCGAAGAGCTGCAAGGTGAGCGGCTCGTCGGTCCACTGCCCGGCGTCGATGTTCAACACGATCGAGTCGATCGAGCGCTGCATCGAAGAGGTAACGAACGTTTGCGAGAGCGTGGTGGTCGGCGTTACGTACGTGCCGTCCGACGCGCCGGTCTGCGACACGACGGCAGTGCGCGGCACGAAGAACAGCGACTCGCTCGCGAAGGCCGGAAACAGATTGAGGTAGTTCGCGACGTGCAGTGGGTCGCGCGCGAGCAGGCGTCGATACACGTCGCCGTAGCCTGGCAGCTGTGAGCCCGCCGGCTCGTCGCGCACGTAGTATCCGGCGAGACCGGCCATGCCGTTGTAGACCGACACCACGTCGTCGACGTCGCCGATCGAGGGAGGCGCACCGCCGAAGCGATTGTCGCGAACGACCAGCCCGACGTGATTGCGCGCGGCCGCGGCGAGCATCGGCGCATTGCTCGCAAGCGTGCCATCGGTGTTCACCGCGTAGACGAGGTCGACGCCGAAATGCGCGATGTCTGCGTACACGGCGTCGGACGTGAGACTCGGCAGCGGTTGGAAGAAGATCGCGACGGAAAAGGTGCCATCGAGCGCCACGGCCGCGTCGATCGGCGCGGGGGTATCGGCGGTCACCACGTCCGTTACCGTCGCGTCCATCACGATGTCCGAGTGTGACGCGTCGTTCGTCGAGGCATCACCCACGTCGCCCGTAGCGCATGCCGCGAAGGTCACCGAGGCAAGAGATGCAACGAGCGACAGCGCGCGACGGGTTCGACTCACCGACCCAGTGTAGCGGGCGACGATCGAACCGCGCGCGCAGATCGAGTGTCGGCGCCGCTGCCACCTGCGGCTGCACTCCGCTGCGTAGAAAGCACGAATGCGTCGATGGTTCGCACCCAGCGGAACTTCGACCACAGCCGCCCGACGACGTTTGCAGCGTGCTTTCCCGGCCGGATCGCCCGCGTCCTGATCCAGAGATTCAACACGATTGACGCCGCGCCCGCGGCACTTCACCGTCGCGCGATGTTCGCGCTCCGCACTTCCCTCACGCTCGTTTCGCTCCTCGCCACCCTCGCCGGTTGCAGCAACGGCCCCACCGGCTTCGCCGATTCCGGTCCGGCCGACGTACGAACCGATGTGCACATGTGCATGTACAACGGCATGCCCATCGCGGTGGGCGCATCGTGTGGCGGCGATTTCTGCCTTCCGGAAAATGCGTCGTGCCAGAACTGCGGCGCGCTCAGCATCGACACGCAATGCCGCTGCGTGACGCACGGATTGTGCGGCGCGATCCCCGAATGCACGGCGCCGACGCTTGCGCAGGAAGGCGAGTACTGCGGATCGAACTGGTGGTGCGATCGCGACTGTGACAACGGCCTGACGTGCGTGGCGGAGAGCGCGGATGCGGGACCGATGATCAGCTATCGCACGGTGTGTCGCCGGCAGTAGCTAGGGACGTTCGTCGAACTCCGTACGCCAACGACGCGCGAGACCTGCGAAGTCTTCGTCGGGCGCATTCGGCAGCGTTCGGTAGCAGGCGCGGGCTCGCATCGGATCGCCGGTGAGCTGCTCCGCGCGACACAGAAGCAGCAGGTTCCACGGATCGTCCATGTGCTCCGCGAGCACCGGCGTCGCGTCGAGGATTCGGTCGCGCACCGCGACATCGTCGGGCGCGATCGCGAGGGCATCGAGGTACCAGCGCATCGCCCGTGCGTCGTCACCGTCGAAGATCGACGCATGCCCGTTCACCACGGACGGCAGCGCGGTCTCGAAGCGCGCGAGACGCGCGGCTGCATCGGCCGGCATCGCATCCGCGAGCAACGTCGATGCGGGGACGCGGTGGTCGACGAGGAACTGGAGGTTGTCGAGCGATGCGTGCGTCGAATACCCCGAGAGCGGCGCGACGAATTCGAGCACCGGATGATCCTCGGTGTTGATGGGCGCGTTGCGGAGCGCGTCCCGCAGCGAGCGTCCGTCCGCGACGAACGTCGAGAGAACCTTCACCGGATCGGCGAGTCCGATCTCGCGCATGTCGTCCTGCACCGCACGCGACGAGAGCCGCTCGACCATTCGGTCCCAACGCACTTCGCGCCGATCGCGCCATCCGACGAGCACCACGTAATGCGATGGATACCCGTCGGGCCAGAACACCACGAAATCGGGGAAAACCTCGCCGAATGTGCGCAACGCGACGTCGAACATCGCGCGCGAGAGCCCGCCCAGCGGAAGCCACACGGCGACGATTCCACCCGGTGCGAGGCGCGCGCGTGTGAACTGAAAATACTCGAGGTCGTACAGATTCGCGTTCGAGCGGTATCGCAGGTCGGTGCAGTCGGTCGCGATGATGTCGTACGTGTTGCGCGTGTGCGCGAGATACGAACGCGCATCGTCGAGCACCACGCGGTAGCGCGGATCGCCACGCGTGAGCACGCCGTGATTCGACGCCGTGAGAAACGGCGCGCCGTGCAGCATCTCGGGGGCGATCTCCACCGCGTCGACGTGTTCGAGCCGCGAATGCAGGAGATACGAATGCGAAGTGCCGCCGCTGCCGAAGCCGACGGTCAACGCGCGATGTGGATCGCGCGCGAGCATCATCGGGAAGTGCGCGAGCGACTTCTGGTCGGTAAGCATCGTGGGTGATGTTCCCGCGACCGGCGTGCCGTCGACGTCGATGCGACGGAACCCATCTGCTGCGCGCGCGACCGTCACGGTTGCGGTGGGGCCTTCTTCGTAGAAGACCACCGGGGCATCGTCGACTCGGAGCAACGCGCGGGCCGGAAGCCTCCACTGCACGAGCGCGATCACGCCGAGCGCCGCCAGTGCGATTCGCACCGTGACTCGCCGGTCGACACTCGATGCGCGGACGAGCACCACGATGCCTGTCGCCGCGAGCAACACCCCCGTGGCGAGCACCCCGCGCACGATGCCCGCGATGCGAATGATGACGAACGCGGCGAGAATCGAGCCCGCGATCGCGCCCGCGGTGCTCGCCGCATACAGTCGCGCGACGACGGGGCCGGTGCGGTCCGGCGCCGACGTGGCAACACGAACCGCCGCTGGAAATGCGGCACCGAAGAGCAACGCCGGGAGCCCGACGAGCACGCCCGCTTCGAAGACGATGTTCGCGAGCGCATGCGCAATCCGCACGTTGCCTGCGTCGTCGAGCGCACGTCCGAAGGGCGCCGAGCCGTGCGCGCTCATGAACGCCGCAGACAACGCGACCGCGACGCCGGCCACCGTGACGAGCACGCCGTACAAGCGTGCCGGATCCGCGGTGAGGGAGAGCCGCGGCGCGATGACGGCGCTGCCGATGCCGATGCCCGCCAGCATCATCCCCAGCATCGCGGGAAACGCGTAGGTCGTGTTGTTGAGCCACGAGAACGTGAACGCGAGCGCGCGCGACCAGAGCACTTCGCATGCGAGCGATGCGGCGCCGGTGACGAAGACGCTGGCGACGAGCAGCTCGTTGGAGAGTACAGGCGGGATCGTTGCCTCGGTGACATCCGAGGTGTCGACATCGCGCACGGATGTGAGCCACCGACGACCCGCGATGGCGGCAATCGCGACCGCGATGTTCACCATCGCGGCGGCGCGCTCGGTGCCCGTGACACCGAGTTCACCGATGAGGAAGAAGCCCGCGAGAAAGGTGCCGGCCACTGCGCCCGCGGTGTTGGCGCCGTAGATCGCCGCAACGCGCGCACCCACCCCCGTGCGGGTGCCGACCGCCGCGCGTGCGAGGAACGGAAACGTCGCCCCCATCAACGCCGCAGGGAGTCCGATCACGACGAACGCGAGGACGAAGCGGAACGCGGTCAACCATCCGCGCGCCACGTTCGGGTCGTAGAGCGCGCTGTCGACCACACGCAGGCGCGCGATCGCCACCGGTACGATCAGCGCGGCGACACCGACGCTTGCTTCGAGCAGTCCGTATGCGAGGAGCGGTTCACGTGGTCGATCGGGTTTGCGGCCCGCCGCGAGCGAACCGAATGCGAGCCCCGCCATGTATGCAGCGAGCACTGCGCTCACCGCGTGAATGCTGGCGCCGAAGACGAACGTGAGCCGGCGCGTCCACACGACCTCGTACACGAGTGCCGCCAGGCCCGAGAAGAACGCGAGGACGTGGAGCGCGGCGACGGGCGCGGACTTCGATTTCAAGGCGGTCGGAGTTCAATCGGATTCGCGTGCGAGAGCAACTCCGATGCGGTTCACGGGCACACGCCCTGGATCGCGCCGTAGCCGCCGGGGATGAAGTAGTCGGCCCCCGGGCGCATTCCGAACACGCGGCACACGGTGGAAACGAAGTCCGCCGATCGCGGTGCGCGCGTGACCATCGTCCCGGTCTCTTCGACGATCTGCACCGGCATGCCCGCGGTGCCGGACATCTGGAATCCGCCGATCTGTCGATTGCCCAGAATGCCGCCGCCGCTGAGAATTGCGCTGGTGATCGGATTGTGATCGTCACCGAATTGCCATCCGTCGGTGGAATCCTGATTCGGACCCGCCATCCACGTGCGGCCGAACTCGCTTTGAATCACGACCAGCGTGTCGTCGTAGAGAGTCCGTCCCGGCCGATCCGGCGAAGGCGTAGCCTTCATCTCGCCCATCATCCGCGCCACGATATCCAGCTGCGCGCGCGCCGAAGCGACCGCGGTCGGAATCGAGGTTCCATTGTGAAAGTCGTAATAGCGCTCCGGGAGATTCGCGTAGACGACACTGGTCACGTTGCTCTTCAACAATCGCAGTATCCATTCGCAACTGTTGGTCATGTCGATGCGGCCGTTCGCGGCCCCGAACGTGAAGTTGAACATCCCGTAGGCACGCGCGTAGTCGGGCTGCGTCTGCGTCACCGGCGTCACCGCTTGAACCGCCGACACCACATCGCGCGCGAGCGTCTGACTCACCGCCGCGTAGCTGCCGTAGATCTGCTCGAGCACCGCGTCGGTGCCGATCGAACTCGAACCGCGCAGCGCACGCGTGCGTTCGAGCACCAGCGCGTCGACGTTGGTGAGACCGACGTTGTCGTAGGTCCCCATGCCGTCGAATTTCGGAATCGTCCGCGGCGTGCGCTGATCCGAACCGCGCCATTGCGTGTTTCGCATCGCATCCGACGAGAACAGCGCAGCGAGCGCCTCGCGGCTCGGAATCACGGCGGGCGACGATTGCGCGGGCAGGCCCGGATTCTGGGGCACATCGTTGGCGCTGATCGCGACGCACGGAATCGGCCGCGTCGACGAGAAGCGACTCGCGAGATGATTCGCGACGACCGACACGAGCGACGGCGCGCGATACGCCTCGCCCGGCACGCCGCACATCGCCGACACGTACGCGGACCCGTGCGCGAACGAACCGTGATCCAAACCGTGCAGCACCGCGGTCGACGGGCCGAGTCCGTAGTGGATCCAGCCGTAGCCCATCGGGCTGTGCGTGTAGCCCATGCGATCGCCCGGATCGGCAGGGTTCCAGTTGCGTCCGATGCGCAGCGGCTGGAATCCACCCGAGTCGCCGTCGAGCGAAACGATGTCGCTCGGTCGATAGAAGATCGGCTCGCCGAGCGTCGCGGTGGGCGGCGGGATGTACTGCCCGATCTCTGCATCCGAGAGCGGAAGGAACACGGGATAGAAGCGCACGCCGCCCTTGAGATAGAGCACGAGGAGCTTCGTCGGCCCGTCGCTACCGACGTCCGCGCGTGCGTTCGGAAGAAGCCCGAATCGATCGAGCAATGCGAATTGTGCGGCGCCGAGAGACGCAGCGAGAAGCGCGCGACGGGTGAGTTTGTGGGTCGTCATGTCGATCTCTCTCGCCTCAGAACGTGATGAACATCGGGTCGCGAACGAGCGCCGTGCAGACCTGCGTCCACGCGACTTGCGGGCTGGTCGCTTCGGCAGGCGCATAGACGCGCGTGAAGAGTGCGTCGACGGCGGCGGGCGGCGCGGCTTCGCCGAGAAACCGGCGATAGAGATACGCGATGTTGGCGCGTGCGTGCGCTTCCGCGGCGGGGAGCCGCTCGCTCGGCATCACGTCGTGGAAGATGTGCGGGTTGTTGTTCGCGACGGCGAGCGAACACGCCCCCTGTGCGATCTGCGTGAGCGTGATGAGCGACGACGGCGACCACGCCGGCTCGGCACGACGCTGCGCGAGATACCCCGGGCCGCCGAGCATGAGATACGCCTGTCGACGATTCGCGTCGTTGTAGTCCACCACCGCCGGCGAGTCGGGTGACAGGGGCTGCGGACCGTTGACCGCGATGAGCGGCGGAACGCCCCCATGCGGCTCCTGCCCGAGCGCGACTTCGATCGCGTTGATCACTTCGTCGGCGGTGAGCCGTCGCGTCGTGGGCGCGTCCGGATCGGGTCCTTCGCGGGCGGGATCGGGCGGCGGAAGCTCCGTGATCCACGCGCGGATCTCCGCCATCGTGATCTGCGTTTCGCCGCGGTTCGCCCGGGTCGCGAAGGCATCGCCCGCAAGCGGCATCTGCCGGTACGCACCCGTGCCGTGCCCCTCGAGCAGCGCAACGAGCGGGCTCGCGTCGGGATTGCCGCGCACGACGTATGCCGGGTTGTAGACGAGGAGATCTTCGAACGCCGAGAGGGTCGCGAAGAAGGGCCGTGCGTTGCGCTCGCCGTGACACGACAGGCACGTGGGCGCGAGCCGCATGCGAACGCTGTCGTTGTTGTTCACCGCACACGTGGTGGTGCCCGGCATTCCACTGTCACTCGGCACGCCGCCGGGTTCACCGATCGAGCCATGACAGCTTACTGTCATCATGGCCGACACAGTCGCGGCGACGAGCGAATGCATCGTGCGCGAGTTCATCGCGGCCCCCTTCGGAACTCGGGTTGTGCGAGCAGGTGGCGGATGAACGGACGGACCTGACGGTTGTCGGCGGCGAAGCGGGTCGCGAGCGCTTCGATGTAACGCGACTCGGTGCCCGGATTGAGCGGCCGTCCCATCACGCGTTCGTACAGACGTCGCACCGCGCATCGATCGAACTCGCCCGACGCGACCAGCACCTTCGCGAACGCGAGCGGCCCCATCGTTCCATCGGTGTGTTGACCGAGCACGGTGTAGCTCGTGGGGATCGTGTCGGTGAAGAGCGCGCCGATGTTGTGCGTGATCTGCTCGGGTGTGACGGGCGTGAGCGTCGTGTTCGGCAGCCAGTTCATCTGCCAACGCCCCGCGCCGGCGCGGAACCAATTGCCGTAGGTGTAGTTCCGCGCGGGAACATACAGATCGTTCGGCACTTCGAGGTTCGCCAGGTCTGCCAGATACGAGCGCGGCACGTAGTAGCCCATGAAGATCCAGCGACGGAACGCCATCGCGACCGGGTCCATCAGCACGTGGCAGTTCATGCACGGCCCGGTGGTCGCGAGGTCGGGACCGACGGGTGGAAAGTGCTGCTCGGGCGGCGGCGGATTGAACTCACGACACGTGAAGATCTCGATGAAGCGCGCCGCGCGCGGGCGTTCACGCGGGAAGCTCGAATTCGGCCCCTGCATCGTGAACACGCCCGACGCCGGAAGTCCGGGTGCCGGCCCGTCGTTGGTGCGCGGATCCCACGTGAACGTTCGACTCGGATCGGCGCTGCGCACGCCGTTCGAGAGCGAGAGCAATTGCGGCGCGAGTTCTTCGACGACGAGATCGCGCCACGCTTCGGGATCGCTCGGCGTCGTGTGGAGCGGATCGCGCGGGAGAGATCCCGCCTCGGCGTGAAACCAGGTACTGTTCGCGTCGAGTCGCGCGTTGTAGAGACCGGTCTGCCGTCCGAAGCGCAGGTACCACGCACGCACGCGATTGTTCGCGACGGTGTAGTTGCCGAGCACGATGTCCGAGAGCGGACGGTCCTGCCACGCGAGGTGCGCGACGAGTCGCGCAGGCTCGTCCCAGATGTCGCGCCGCTGCGAACCCGCGGTCTCGCCGCCGATGTTCAAGCCCGGTCCCGGATAGCACCACACCGCGTTCGGTCCGCACCCGCAGCCATCGGGATTGGACATGTTGAAGTACCCCTCGTCCGCGATGCCGCAGTCGTGGTGCATGCCCATCGCGTCGACGACCTCGGTGGCAGTGAGCGCGGCGTCACCGACGAGCGTGACGGTCGTGTTCGGATCCCACCAGGGCTGCACCGCGAGTGTCGGCGCGGTCGCCGGGTTGCCCATCGTGTCCTGATCGAGACAGGAATTCGTTCCGCGCGGACTTCCGTCGCCGGACTTGTACCAGGCGCCCGGATGCGCGGTCATGGCGCCGCACTGCGCGAGATGCGTCGACATGTTTCCCCAGTACGCGTCGCCCTGCGCGCCGACGCTGTACTCGCCGTTGCGCATCCACGCGTGCCCGAAGTCGAGCATGCGTTCGTAGAAGTCCGGCGATGCGAGCCCATCGTCGATCGCACGTGCGAGCAACGCTTCGCGCGCCGACTCGCTGGTCGCCGCGTCGAGCGCTGCTTCGTCGGCGTCGAGCGGTGGACGACCGTGGAGCGCGAGATGGATACGACGCAAGACGCGACCCGCACTGAGCGGCGGTCGCACTGCCGCTTCGGTACTCATGCCGCCATCCGACGCGGCCGGGACGCACGGTGGGGTGGACTGATCGGAACAGGCGCCCGACGCCAACACTGCAATCAGCGCGGCGGGACGCAGGAGACTCATGCGCAACAAGTCGAACCTCGCGATGCGCGGACCCTAGTCGGCCGAGATCCAAATGTCGCTCGAATCGATTGGCGCTGCGCGGCGTACTCGACGCATCGCGTTCACTCGCTTCGCGAACGTTGCTCGACCGTGCGGATCACGCACGTCGCGCACGTCGCATTGCGTCGAGCGAAAGAAACGATCCGGACGTTCGAACGATGGCCGAGTCCGAACGCTTCCACTAGGTTCGCGCGCCCATGGGCTGTTCTTGCACTTTCTTCTCGGTCGATCGAACCGCGGGAAGCACACGCCTTCGACGTGCGATCGCGATGCCGGGATGCCGTTGCTGATCCGTCGTAACCCGCGACCGGCGTGGTTCATCGTGGCGAGTGCCGCTGCCGCGAGTTGCACGTATCCCGCGACCGAAGTGCTGGTCTCTCTCGGAACCGACGCGCCGCCTTCACGTCACTTCGAGGTTCGAGTCATCGCACGCGCATCGGCAGACTCGGGCGGCGCAGAGCGCGTCATCATGCGCGGCGCGGACGCGGGCGAGACGATCGGTTCGTTCGCGGTGCTTCCGCCGGCGGGAGGCGCGCGCAACGATCACGTGACGCTTGTGTTCGAAGCGAGTCTCACGGCGGGCGGTCCTTCGGAGCCCGCGCAACAGTGGCGACGCACTGTTCGGTTCGCATTCGTCGATCACGCCACCTTGTCGCTGCCGGTGTTCCTGCCCGTGTACTGCGGCAATCACTCGGACGGCTGCACCAGCGTGGCATCCGAGTCGTGCACGGTGGGCATCCGTTGCGAAGAGCGCGGGCTCACGTGCGGCGATCGCGGCGCGTGCGTGACCACGGATGTCACGCCGGTGATTCCCGACGCGGGAATGGATGCGAACGTGGACGCGTCGCTGCCACCCGACGATTGCGCCACGCAGTCACCGAGCGCGCCGACGACGCTCGCGAACTTCGACGATCAGACCGTGCCGAGCAACGCATCGCGCACCGTCGGTTTCTCGAGCACCGACGTCGGCTCGATCGGCATCGTGACACCCGGCGCGGACAGCACCACGGCCGGCGCGCGCGTCACGTATGCGAGCACGCGGCGTGTCACGTTCGAGGGCGCGAATGCGGGGCAGTACCTCTCGGGCGGCGCGACGCTCGCACCGGCATTCGCGAACGCGATCGAGTTCGACATGCGCATTCCCGCGGGAAGCCCGCTTCTCGCCGACGCGACCGGCGCGCGCACGATGACGATCGGGGCGCTCCATTGGCGGCCGGGCGATGCCTCGGTGAACACGCTTCGGGACAGCGCGATGTTGAACTTCGCGAATCTCGCGTTCTCGAGTTCAGGCGCGGATCGCTGGCTGCACGTGGTGCT
>CBIHQZ010000064.1:0-12457 GCA_966212315.1 uncultured Myxococcales bacterium | reverse complement strand
TGCTCGGCGCGGCGGTGGTCGGCGGGACGCGCGCTTGCGGAATGCGCCCGGGCCCTTCGAGATCGATGGCATCGATGTCGTCGTTGGGTGCCGGCGGAATGGTCATCACCGCGAGTGGCGCGCGATCGATCTCGATGCTGTCGGCCGAGAGCGGCGCCGTGTCGAGATCGAGTGCCGCAGGGGCGGCTACCCGCGGCGGTGCATCGTGCGCGGGGATGTCGAACTCCGCCTCGGATTCATCCCCACCAGCGGCGGGGATCAGCGACGAACGGGTTTCACCCGCGGAAGTCGTGGTCTCGACGAGGTCGAGGTCGGGGAGATCACCCGCGGACGACGGCGGGACAACGGGCGCAGGGGCGCGCGACGGTGCGGGTGCGGGCGTGGACACCGCGGGTGGAACCGAGACCGCTGCGGCAACCGGCGCAAACGATGAAGCCATCGGTGCGGCCTGCACGGCCTTGCGGGGCTCGCTGCGACGCTGCCCCACGCGCACGAGAAGCGCCTCGAGCTTCGCGATCTGTTGTGCCTTGCTCATGCGCCCTCCGCGCGTCGTTCGAGATGCGCGAGTACTTCGCCGAATGCCTCGCCGCGCCGCGCACGGTCGCGCGCCATCGCGCACGCCTCGCTCGACGCGAGCAGGATTCGCACGGACGATCCATCGCGTCCGACTGCGGCGCCCGCGACGTCGAGACCGGTCACGCCGCGCACCAGATCCGCGGCCGTGGCTGCGAAAAGTTCGGCCAGCGCGTCGCCGCTTCCGGGCGGATCGCGCCAGATCAACGTGAGTGCATCGCCCCACTGCTCGAATTCGACGGTGCCCATTCCGCGCATCGCGAGCGCGACACTGAGCGCGTACGCGACATCCTCGGGCGAGGCGTTCTTCCCGCCTTCGAGCACCGCACTCGCATCGTTGCGAAGCGCGCGTCCGAGGGCTGCACCCACGGTTTCCGCGGCGCTGCTCGCATGGCCGACGAGCTGCTCGAGCCAATCGGCGGGAACCGCAACGAGGCGTTGGTTGTCACGTCCTTCGAGACGGCCGCGAGGGAGGTCTGCGACGAGTGCACCAGAAAGATCAACCTGGCGAATGGGCACGATGGGTGAACGATAGACCGATCGGGCCATGCTGCGTCAAATCTCCCGCATGAAACGTGTTCGGTCGCGTGCGCTCGGATGGCTCGCGTGGGGGGCTTCGTTGCTCGCTCACGGCGCGGGGGTGCTCGCGTTCGACGGTCCGGCGATTCCCGTCGACGGCGTGCGCCCGGCGACGATGCCCGGCCTCGTACGGCGCTGGCCGGTCGCGGTTCACGCGGTGGCAGGGACGGATGCGGCGACGATCGGACGCACGCTCAGCACCGCGGAAATCGCGGCGGAACGGCTTCACGAGCGTTTCGCATTGCCCTCGCCGACACCGGACGGGACACGCGGCGGCGGATCCGAACTCGATGTCTACCTCGTCGATCCGAACGCTTCGCTCACGCTGGCGGGCGGCGCCGACGTCATCACCGACACGCTCGAACACAGCGCGCTCTGGGACCGCGCGAGTTCGTTCGTGGTCGTCGATCGCACCCTTGCCGAAGCCGATGCCGCGCGCGCGCTCGCGGAGGCAATGGCTCGCGCGCTTCTGCGCGGCGTCGATGCGCGTATTCCGCGCGCGGTGGAACTCGCGCTCGCGAGCACCTACGCCGAAAGCCTTCTCGGCGAACGCGTCGACCCACGCGCATTCGCGGCGTTCCAGGCGAGTGCCGACGGTGCGTTGTTTCGCGATCGCGACGATCTCTCGGCCCGCGGCGCGGCAGTGTTCACCGACTATCTCGCGCGACGATTCGACACCGACGACCTGCACGGGCTCGGCTCGATCGCGTGGATGAACGTTGCGGCCACGCCCGGTGACCGCGATCGTTTCGTCTCCGCGCCGCATGTGTTCGATGTCCTCGCGCGCACACTCCGCGACGCACCGGGCGGCCTTCAAGGCGCCGTCGCCGACTTCACGCTTGCCCGCGCGCTGGCCGGCACCGCGGCCGACACGCTCGGCTTTGGTGGCGTCGGCGTCGAGCCCGACGATCACACGTTGCGACCGCAGCCGTGGTTCAGCACACGCTATGCGGATCTCCCCGCCTGGATCTCGCCGGCTCGTCCGCTCGACGAAACTGGCGCGGCGTTCATCGCCATCGACACCTCGGGCGCGCGCGACGCGGGGGTGAACCTCTGGCTGCACGCGGTGCCCTTCCGCATCTGGACCGTCACCGTCGCCCGCATCGCGACCGACGGCACACTGGCCGGGATCATTCCGCGCACGCCGGTCGATCACGGCGAATGGAACACCCTCGTCGAAAACCTCGACGGCATCGCACGCGTCATCGTCGTGGTGAACGACTTCGGCAACGGGAACCTCGATCCGTACGAAGCGCCGAGTCGCAACGGATTGTTCGCGCTACACGTCGCTCGCCATTGACGAAACCGCTTGCGGCGCGGGCCGAACGACCTATACGAAGGCGCGCCTCGATCTGCCCGCCTGCCGCATTCCCGCTCGCACGCGTCGCCCTTTGTCTCCAACTGCCATGGCTGCCTCGACTCGTGCGACGCTGCCCGGGAACCTCACTCACATGACCGACTCCACGTCTCCCGCCGCCGCGTTTACCGCGCTCGGCATCGCTCCTCCACTCGCGGCAGCCCTGGAAGCCCGCGGATTTACCGACCTCACCCCCGTTCAGCACGGGCTGATCGACCCGCAGTACGCAGGGCGCGACATCCTCGTGTCGGCGCAGACCGGCTCGGGCAAGACCGTCGCGTTCGGGTTGCTCGTTGCACCGACGCTCGTCGCGGAAGAACGCCCGAAAGCGGAACGCGGCGGGACACCGCGCGCGATCGTGATCACGCCGACGCGTGAGCTCGCGAATCAGGTGCGCGAAGAGCTCGCATGGCTGCTTGCTGCGCAGAAGCTCTCGGTCGTCGCCGTCACCGGCGGCACCAGCATCACGGGCGAGCGTCGTGCGCTCTCGGCCGGGGTCGATATCGTCGTGGGCACGCCGGGTCGCTTGAACGACCACCTCTCGAAGGGTGCCATCAACGGCCAGCACGTGCGCACCGTGGTGCTCGACGAAGCCGACGAGATGCTCGACATGGGCTTTCGCGACGAGCTCGAGTCCATTCTGGGGGCGCTGCCGAGCGAGCGTCGCACGGTGATGTTGTCGGCGACGCTGCCGCGCGAGATCGAAGACCTGGCGCGCAACTTCATGCACTCGCCGGCGCGTCTCGCGATCGATCCGCAGGGGCGCAGCAACGAGAACATCACGTTCGTCGCGCATCTCGTGCCGCCGTCGCATCGCGTCGACGCGGTGGTGAACATCCTTCTCGCGGCCGCACCCGACGAACGCACCATGATCTTCGTGCGCACGCGTGCCGACGCGACCGACATCGGCGCGCAGCTCTCGCAGCTCGGATTCTCGGCTGCCGCACTGCAAGGCGAGATGGGGCAGCGCGAACGCACGCAGACGCTCGATGCGTTCCGTGCCGGACGCGTGCAGGCGCTGGTGGCCACCGACGTGGCGGCGCGCGGCATCGACGTGCCGGAGGTGACGTGCGTGATTCACGCAGACCTTCCCGGTGATCCTTCGGCGCTCACGCACCGATCGGGACGCACCGGCCGCGCGGGGCGGCAGGGCACGAGCGTGTTGCTGGTTCCGTCGTTCGCACGACGTCGTGCCGAGGCGCTGTTGCGCGCCGCCGGTGCGCGGGCTTCGTGGGTCTCGCCGCCCGGCGTGGCCGAGATCGAACGCGCTGCGGCCGAGCGCATGGAAGCGCGCTTCGCCGACGACACGCGCACCGCCGGCGATGCCGAACTCGCACTCGCGAAGAAACTGCTCGAGAACCGCGACGCCGAAACGCTGGTCGCGCTCCTCCTCGAAGAGTCGCGTTGGCGTGGTGCGACTGCGCCGCGTGAGATTCGCACCTCGGCGCCGCGTCAGGACGATCGTTACGGCGATCGCGATCGCGGGCCGCGCGGCAGTGACCGTGGTGATCGCGGCGGTGACCGTGGCGCGCGCTTCGACCGCGGCGATCGCGGTGGTGATCGTCCCACCACGTTTGCACCGCGTCCGCGCGAAGAGCGCGAGCCGGGGTCGTACACGATGTTCCGTGTGAACTTCGGCGCCGAGCAGGGTGCAACCGCATCGCGACTGCTCGCGATGGTGTGTCGTCGTGGCAACGTGCGCGGTAGCGATGTCGGCGCGATTTCGATCGGCGACGGCGGCTCGACGTTCGGCGTGAAGCGCGCGGTGGCGGATGGATTCGCGCAGAGTGCGTCGCAGCGCGACACGCGCGAACCGCACGTTCGCATCGAGCCGGCCGACGGCAGTGCGCCGCCGCGGAGCGAAGGCGAGAGCCGCGCGCCGCGCGAGGAATCGCATGCACCTGCGCCGCGGGCACCGCGAGCGTTCGGTGAGAAGAGCGCGACGAGCGCGAAGCCGGCCAAGCGCGATCGCGAGCGAGAGCGTGCGGATGTGTTCGCGTCCGAACTCGAGGGAGGCCTCGAGCCGGCGTGGAAGCAGTCGCCCGCGGAAGCGGGACCGATGGGTGGCGATGCGCCGCCGCGTCGTCGCGGATTCGCCGCGGATCGCGAAGCGCCGAGTGCGGATCGTCCGAAGCGCGGATTCGATCGCGACGCGGGTGCACCGGTTGCGAAGCGCGGATTCGATCGTGACGCGGGTGCGCCGGCAAAGCGTTCCTACGATCGCGACGGAAGCGCGCCGCCTGCGAAGCGTGCCTATGACCGCGACGCCAAGGCGCCCGCGGGCCCCGCGCGTGCCGAGCGTCCTGCCTTCAAGCGCGGGTTCGAGCGCGCCCCCGAAGCTCCCGAGCGCAAGCCCTGGGCGAAACGGACCGCCGAGCCGAAGGGCGACTGGCGTCCGGCGACTGCAGTACCGAAGCCGGAGCGCACGGCACCGATCGGTGCAGGCGGTTCGCAGGGCTGGCGCGCGAGCGAAGGCGAAGCGGCGTCCCCGCGCGATCGTGCGCGAGCGAAGCGTGCGACCACGACGAGTGCCCCCGCGAAGGCCGAACGCGCGCCGAGCGCGTGGGCGAAGCGTGGCGCAGCGGGTGCCAAGAAGCGCAAGTGACGAAGGGTCACGTCGTCGTGTGACGCCGTGACGTCAGCGTCTCTTCGAGCGCACTCGCCGACTCGCAAACGCGACGAGCGCGAGCACGATCCACCGCCCGTTTCCGGCCCGCCCCCCGACACCGCACCCATTGCCCGCACTCACGCCATCCGCGCCGTTCGATACGCTTCGAACGACGCGAACGCTCGGTTGCGTGCGCAACACGACGCTGCCGATCTGCACCGTGAACGCGACGAGACCCGCTCGCGCCGACGCGTCGCCCGCACGCCACCGTGCTTCGAACACGCCGGGCCCGAGCTCGCGCACCGACTCGATGATGCCCGACGGCGCGATGACCACCGGCGGCATCGCGGCGTCGAGCGCGACCGCCCCTCCGAGTGCGTCGCGAGCACGCACCATCACGCTCACTGCCTCACCATCCGCGACGAACGGCGCCGTCACGGTCGCCTCGCTGAGTGACGCGTCGACCTCACTCGCACGCATCACGCGCCGCAATGCATCGAGCGCCGCATCGGCGGTGACCTCGCCCCATCCACCCGCGGGATTCCACCCATTCGATCGGCGCGCAGTCGCCACCAGCGCGCCGCGGATCTCGTCCTGCGTCGCGCGCGGAAACGCCTCGAGCATCAGTGCGATCACCCCGGCCACAACGGGCGTCGCGCCGCTCGTACCGCGCTGCGCCGCGTGCACACCGTCCTCCACCACCAACGGTGCTGCGCGCGCTCGAAACACCGAGGCAGGCTGATCCGGCGTCGCCTGCGCACTCATCGCAGCCACCAGCCATTCGCCGGGCGCGGCGAGGTCGGGCGACGATTCGTTGATGCGGTTCGGGCCCCGCGACGTGAATGCCGACAATGTGCCGATCGCGTCGTGTTCGCTCGCACCCGTCGAAGCCATGGCGTGCACCGTCGTGCCGTCGGGAATGGTCCAGTCGAGTCGAGTGATCAGCGACGCCACCGAGATCAGTCGCCGCGACGTGGCGGGCATGCTGGTGGTGCCGTCCGCCACGTTTCCCGCTGCGAAACGCGAGGGGTTCGCATCGTCGTCGCGCGCGATCCAGAGATGCACGGGACCGTCGCCTTCCACACGGACGGCATAGCGACTCGCCGCGCGCATCGCGTGTCGATCAGGATCGGCGCCGAACACGATGGTCGCGTTGCGCACGCTCGCCGCCGGATCGTGCGGATCGATACCCGCCGTCTGCGCGGGGTCTTCGTCGGTGCCGTTCGCGATGCTCACGACGGTCGGACCGTCGGCGTACGCGTGGGCATCACGCGGTGCGATCCACGGCGAGGTGGTGATGCCGTCCGAGAGCCGCACCGAAACACTCGCGCTCCCCTGGTATGCGATCTCGAGCACGATCGGCGTGCTCGGATCGCCCGCGGGGATGTCGATCGGTACTTCGGTGGCGCCGGTGCTGCGAAGATCGATGCGCGCGTGAATCGCCGCAGTGCCCTCGTTCCCGGCGGCGGTCACGATCGCCACACCCGGCGCGTCACCCGAAACCCAGTGCGCGAGCGAGCGCTCGAGCGCGCTCGTACCGTCGTGCGAGCCACTGTGGCTGCCGAGTGAGAGATTGAGGACGACCGGTTCGTGCATCGCACTCGCGCGATCGATCACGAAGGCCGAGCCGGCTGCGATCGCCGCGTCGGTGAATCCACGGCGCGCCTCCCGATTCGCGCGCACGACGACCAGATCTGCTTCGGGCGCCATTCCCACGTAGCGCCCCGCATCGAAGCCGTTGCCTGTAGCGAGCCCGTTGCCAGCCGCGATCGATGCGCACCAGGTGCCGTGACCCACGTCGTCTACGGGGATCTCGTCGAGGCGCCGTCCGCTCTGCACTTCGCGCGCGAGGAGTGCGTCGAGGTCCGCGGCGCTGTAGACCGCGCCGTATCGTGTGCCGTCCATGTCGGCGATGGCGAAGCGCGCTTCGAGGTCGGCGTGGATGCCGCGCACGGGGCGCGAGAAATCGAGGAGCCAGGCGACGCGCGTGGTGCCATCGGCACGGCGAAGATCGGGATGCCGCACGTCGGCGCCCGTGTCGACGAGCCCCAGCACCACACCGCGGCCGCCGAGTCCGTCGCGCACCCGTACCGTCGTCGCGTGCACCTCGCTGGCGGCGCGATCGACGAGCGGCCAGCGGATCTCGCCGACCGAAATGTCCCGGGCGGTCCCTGGGAGCACACCGAGGGCGTCGAATGGGACCCGCGACCAGGACGAGGTGCCATCGGGTCGAACGCGAAGCACGTCCACCGCGCCGTCGCGCATGGGTCCGAACAAAACCGGGCGTTCGGAAGCGGGAAACGCGCGGGCCGCGGCGGCGAGGGGCGGGGTGGCCTCGGCGCGGCTTCGCGGTCCGAGGGCGACGAGCCCGGCCGAAGCCAGGGCTGCGGCGACGCGCGCGAAGCGATGAGCAAGCGTCCCGCCGGTTGACATCGCGCGAAAGCGAATGGTACGCGCTCCGTCCCGCTGGTGCGATGAGTTCGCGCAGCGACGATCGAGCAAATCACACGGCGCAGCGCGGGTTCACTTCACGCGCAGCCGCGTGCCAGATGGAGGCAGCGATGGGTAAGGGCGACCGGCGTCATTCGAACAAGTCCCTTCAGCGCAAGGCGCAGCGCAAGAAGAAGGCGCGCATCGCGCGTCAGGCCGCGGAGCGCAAGCCGAAGGCCGCAGGCAAGCCGGCCGAGAAGAAGCCCCGCGCGCGCAAGGCGCCGGCGGCCCCCGCAGCGACCTGATCGACCGCTCTCGTCTCGTCCGAACGCCGCGCGCGGATCATTGCGTCCGCGCGTGAGCGCTTCGATCCGTACCCACACTTCTTCGAAGCCGATCACGCGCGCTCGTTCGCGCGCAGCGCGGTCGCGCGCCCGCGAGGTTCGACCGACAGGCTCGCCCTGAGAACCTCTGGCCGAGCCTACGCCGTCGCGTTCCGCGCGCTCTTCCAGCGTGCGATCAGTCCGTGCACTTCGTCGCTCGTCAGCACGTGATCGCTCCCCTTCGCGGACTGGATGATCGACTGCACCAGCTCCGGCGCCGGCTCCACGCCGTGCTGCCGCAGCCAGAACGTGACGTTCGACGCGCCCGACATCGGACCGATCTCGATCTCCTGCCGACGCCCGAACATTCCCGCCGGCACGCCCGAATAGATCCGGTCGGCGAGCCATGCATCGCCCTTGTTCTGAGCCTTGATGATCGCCGCGGCATGCACGCCGGTGGACGTACGGAACGCATCGCGTCCGACCAGCGGATACGAAATCGGAATCGGAAAGCCCGTCGCGCGCGACACGGTCTGGCAGTACTTCAGCAGGTTCGACAGATCCTGTTCGGGGAGCGCGCCGGCGAGCTTGAGATTCAAGAGCAGCAGCTCCATCGGCGTGTTGCCCACACGTTCGCCGATGCCGAGTCCGGTGCCATGCACGCGGTCGGCTCCATGCTCGATCGCGAAGAGCGCGTTCACCAGACCGAGTCCGCGATCGTTGTGACCGTGCCAGTCGATCTTCACGTCCCTGGCACCCATCGTCGCCACGATGTTGCGCGCGAACGTGATGAGGTTTCGCACGCCGTCGGGCGTGGCGTGACCGACGGTGTCGCAAAGACAGAGTCGCGATGCGCCGTGATCGATCGCGTTCTTGAACATCGCCGCGAGCACGTCGGGCTTCGAGCGGATCGTATCCTCGGTGACGTAGCAGACCGGCAACCCGGCCTTCACGCCCACGTCGATCGCATCGGCCGACTTCTTCAGCATGCTCTCGAGGTCCCAGTCCTCGGCGAGCACTCGAATCGGCGAGCTGCCGATGAACGTGTAGACCTCGATCGGAATCCCGGCGCGCTGCGAGATCTCCACCATCGGCGTGATGTCGCTCGGCACGGTGCGTCCCGCGCACGCGACGCGGATGTTCAGCTTCTGATCGACGATCTCGCGGCACATCCGCAGCACGTCGTCGAACGCACGCTTGCTCGAGCCGGGCAGACCGATGTCCGCCACGTGGATCCCGAGGTTGTTCATCAAGTGCAGGATCTCGAGCTTGTCTTCGATGCTCGGATCTTTGACCGACGGGTTCTGGATGCCGTCGCGCAGCGTTTCGTCGAAGAACTCGACCGACCGATCGAACGGATGGAACCGCCGCCCCACCTCGTTCCAGTCGTAGATCAGACCTTCGTTACGCGCCTCGCCGTTGCCTTGCCCGTTCGAACCCGACATGCGCGGACCATAGCACGCTCGCTTCCCACTCGATCGCGCGGGAAGCGCGGCGCAACGCGTCGAAAGCGAACGTTCAGCCGCAGCTGCTCGCGTCGGATGCGCCGCTGTCGGGAAGCCCCGCGTCGCCCGATTCGAGTTCGCTGGCAGGCACGACGATCGAGCGGCACGTTCCTTCGTTACCGCACGTCATGCCCTGCGCTTCGCACGACTGGCTCAGCGTGCAGCTCGTCTGTCCGGCCGCGCACGGATGCGTGGCGGAAACCGGCGCCGACGCCGCGCACGCCGCGGTCAGTCGCACCACCAGCTGTCGCGTTTCGTGCGGGACGAAGTTCACGCTCACGATGCGTCGCAACGGCGGCGTCACACCGGGGTTCGAGTCGTCGATCACCAGCGTGACGGGTTGATCGAGAATCATCTCGTTCGCGGTCACGCCGAACGATCCAGGGAGGCGGATGGTCGCGCTCGATTGTCCGCGGTGAAACGGATAGTCGCAGGTGAGCGAAGTCGGCTCGCCCATCGACGGATCCCAGTTGTACGCGCACCGCAGATGGATGTCCGAGAGGCGGCAGTCGGGGATGTCCGTGTCGAGCACGACGAGAAGCTGCGTGCGTCCGGGACGACAGCTGCCGAGCGCGGCGGCTGCCATCACAGCGACCATCAGTGTGAGCGCGCGTCGTGCCGCAGCAGACGAACGAGACAAGATCACTGCGGGCTCACGCACACGTTGAGCGAGCCGCAATTCGGTGCCTCTTCGTGCGAGAGCAACACCACGGTGAGCGCCGCGCCGCCGGCGACGACGACGCCGACCGCGGTCCAGAACCACCACTGCGAGAGGATCCCGCCGCCCGAACGCTCGAGGCGGAGGTCGAGCCGACGCGACTCGGCGCGCGTGAGCGTGAGGGTCTGCGCCGTGCGCGCGTAGCCCGAAGCGGTCGCCGCGATGACGTGGTTGCCCGGGTCGGTCTGGATTTCTTCGTTCGCGCGAACCGGCTGATTGTCGAGGGTCAGCTGCGCGCTCGTGACCGACGGAACGATGGTCACCGTCGCGAGCTGGCCGCGCATCTCGGTGATGATCTGATTGACCTGCGCAGCGACGTCGCCCTCGGGATGCGCTTCTTGAACGAAGCGTTCGAGTTCGTCGATCGCGCGCATGTACCGGCCGAGCGCGCGGTGCGCGAGGGCGAGATTGCGCAGCGTCGCGGGGCGCGGAAAGAGCCGATAGCTCTCTTCGAATGCGTCCGCGGCTTCCGACCATTGGAGCGAATCGGCGAGTCGCACGCCCGCTTCGAAGCGAGCACGCGCGCGCTGTTCGTCGCCCGATGCCGACTGCGCACCGCGGACGGTGGCGTTCGTCGTCGTGCGCGACGTCGCTGCGGGTGCGCCGACCGCGGCCCGTCCGGTTTCGTGCGTCGCGTCCGGCGCAGGGCGCACGCCGACCGATTGCGCGGCACCTGCGGGGAGGGTGAAGAACTCTGCGGCCGAATGGCTTTGCTGCTGAGCGGCAGCCGGCGAGGCGACCAGCAATGTTGCGGCGAAGCCGACCCAAGCAGCGCGAGAGCGCATCGACATCAACGAACCTCCGCGGCCGACAGTATCAGAGATACGTCGTGCGCGGACATTTGCGCTCTCGGGTCAGCCGCCCCAGTCGCGCCCTAGCTGGATTCGCCCGTTGTTCGTGCCGCCGCCGCTCGGTGCCGCGGTGCCCGAGCCCGCGGGCGCCGATCCGCCCGAGCCAGTGCTCGTCGTACCGCTTCCTGTTCCGCTCGATCGCGTCCCCGAGCCTCCGCTCGATCCGCTCGCGGCCGTCGCGGTGTGCGTCTCGCTCCGTGCCGAAGCGGTCGGCGTACTCGGCTCGTGCGCGGCAGCGGTGGTGCTCGGTTCGTGCGTTGTCGCGGTCGCGGTCGTCGCAGTGCCGGCGTTCGACGGACCTGGCGCGGACGGCGCGCTGCCCGCGTTCGCGCCGAAGTTCGGAGGAACGACGACGATCGCGCCGGTGTTTCCGTGCGAACCGTGGCGCGTGTTCGTCGTGACGCTGGTCTGTGTTGCCTGCGCGGGATGCGTGCCGTGCGTCCCCGCCGGCGCTTCGGGAGCGGCAAGGGTGCCGGGCACTTCCGGCGGCGCGGCTGCTGTCTGCGCGGCAGCGGGCGGCGCGATCGGTGCCGACGGGCTGAGCGTGGCCGGAGCGACTCCGTTCGTCCCAGCCGTTGCCGGTCCCGACGTGGAATGCGCACCACGACCGACCATCCAGCCGACCCCGGCGAGCGACGCGATACCGACCACCGCGAGCGCGGCGATCACGGGCGTACGGCTCTTTCCGCGCGCTTCCGATTGCGGCGCCGGATACGACGTCGCCATCACCGAGGGCTCGCTGTTCATCGAGAACGCGTCGACGGGCGGAAGCGGCGGCGCCGGGCGCGCGACCATCGGCGGTTGCTGATGACCCTGCGGACGCGGAAGCGGGATCGCGCCCGAAACCATCTGCGGATTGAGGCCCGAGAAGCTCCCGCTGGCAGGCCGCGCGATCGTCGGTTCGATCATGTCGTGCGAGCCCGAGAGAAGCTGTTCGATCGACGCGCACCGCTCGGGCATCACGTCGTGGAAGAACCGCGCCAGTTCGCGCTCGCCGGCCGTGTATCCGTGCTCGTGATAGATCGCCCAGATGAACTCGGCGAACTCGCCGCACGACCCGAGTCGGTCGTCGCGGTTCTTCGCCAGCGCGCCCTGGAGCAGGTTCTCGATTTCGTGCGGAACGTCGGAGCGCACCGTGCTGATCGGCACGGGCGGATCGTCGACGATCATGCGCAGGATCTCGAGTTCGCTTTCCGAGCGATAGAGACGCTTCAGTGCCAGCGTCTCCCACAGCACGACGCCGAGCGAGAACACGTCCGAGCGCCGGTCGATCGGGAACCCGCGCGCCTGCTCGGGCGACATGTACCCGAACTTGCCTTTGATGGTGCCGGTGCTGGTGTGCGAGAGCTTGTCGCGCGCCTTCGCGACGCCGAAGTCGATGAGCTTCACTTCGCCGTTCAGACCGACCAGCACGTTCGACGGCGTGACGTCGCGATGAACCAGGTGCCGGAGCTGCCCCTGCTCGTTGCGGAGTTCGTGCGCCGCGTGCAGCCCTTCGGCCGTCTTGCCGATG
>CBIHQZ010000063.1:0-12632 GCA_966212315.1 uncultured Myxococcales bacterium | reverse complement strand
ACGAACAGACCCGCGGGCGGCGGTGTGCGAGCCGGTGGCGCGGCGCGCTCGACGAGTTCCGTGTAAGCGCGCGCCGTGGTCTCGATGTGCCGCTCAGTGCTGTTGCGAACGAGTTGCTCCACGAGTGCACGGCGGGCGCGATTGATCGACGACGCGGCGATGAGTGCATCCGGCGGGAGTCGCGCGTCGAGGGACGCGAGCACGAACGGGGACTCGCCGAGGCGAGCGAGCTTGTCGCGCAGAACGTCGACTCCACGCGACGAGTGCTCCGCGCGTTCGATGGCGACATCACCTTCGACCCGTGCCACCGCGCCGCGCTGCGATCGCGCTTCGAACACCGGCCGAGCGCCGATCTCGCCGGTCACGACGACGTCGATCGGCACGCGATGCGGCTCGCGCGCGATGTGCGCGAGAACGTCTTGTTCGCGAGAAGGATCGTTGGTCTTGAAGAGCCGTCGTCCGGCCGGGAAGTCCGCGGGCATCTCGCGATCGGGACCGAGCCATACGCTCGCATCGCTCCCGGCCGAGGCGCGCTCGACGTCTTCGCCGCGTACCCGAATCGACCACACGCGCCCGCCCACTTCGCCTTCGTTCGCGAGCCCGCCTTCGGCGAGCACGCCGTCGCCGCGCGCGAGATCCGCTTCGAGACGCACTCGCAAGTGCGTGCGTCCGTGCGAACGCATGACGCCCTGGATCGAACCGGCCGTCACGCCGCGATGATCGCAACTGCGTCCTTCGACCAATCGTTGGTGATCGATGCCCGCGAGAAAGCCCGGGCCGGAGCCACGCGAATACATCTGGAGCGCGGCGTCGCGCATCGTGCGATCGACGGGCGGCGCTTCGCCGAGAGCGGCATCGATGGCGCGGCGATACAGCGCAGTCGTACTCGCAACGTACGCGGGGCCCTTCAGACGCCCTTCGATCTTGAGCGACGAGATCCCGAGTTCGACGAGTTTTCCGACCACCGCGGTGGCTTCCAGATCCTCGGGTGAGAGAAGGAACGCGCGTTCGTCGAGCGGTCGGGTCTCGCCGTCGACAACGAGTTCGTACGGAAGCCGGCACGCTTGCGCGCACGCGCCGCGATTGGCACTGCGGCCGCCGATCGCTTCGCTGGTGAGGCACTGACCCGAGTACGCGATGCAGAGCGCGCCGTGCACGAACACTTCGAGTTCGACGTCGCTGCGCGAACGGATCGCTGCGATGTCGTCGACCGACAATTCGCGCGCGAGAATCACCCGCGAGGCGCCGAGCGCGGCGGCGAGTTCCACGGAGGCCGCGTCGGTGCACGTCATCTGCGTAGACGCGTGGATCGGCAGCGACGGCGCGATCTCGCGCACGATCTTCACCACCCCGAGGTCTTGCACGATGACCGCGTCGACCCCGGCCGATGCGCAGGCACGCACCGCGGCTTCGACGCTGGCGAGTTCGGCGTCGAACACGAGGGTGTTGAGCGTGACGTAGCCCTTCACACCGTGCTCGTGCAGGTACGCCATCGTTGTCGCGAGTTGCGCGCTGTCGAAGTTCTTCGCGCGCGCCCGGGCGTTGAAACCCTGCAGCCCGAAGTACACGGCGTCGGCGCCGGCGCGAACGGCTGCGCGGAGCGATTCGTCGTCTCCGGCCGGTGCGAGAACCTCGGGGCGGCGCGATGTCATGGCGGTTCTCTACTGTGACGCCGCGCGGATGCAAAGCCGCGAGCGTGACGGCCGAGCAGGCTCGTTCAGCGCGGGCGGCGCGCGTCGTCGAGGATCGCGGTCATCATGCGCGCCACCATCTCGTCGGGAACCCCCGCCGCGCGGCCGAATCCGATCCGACTGTCGAGCACTGCGTTCTCGCGCAACGGGTCGACCCGCGGTAGCCCTTGTGCGTCTTTCCAGGTGAACAGCCCGTCGACGACGTCGAGCCGCGCCGCGAGCAACGAGACCAGTTCGCGGTCGATCGCGTCGAGCGCCGTCCGTGCCGCTTCCAACGGATCATCGTCGACTGCGCCGGGACGGTTCGCGCGAACCGGCATGCCGGTGGCGAAGAAGTCACCGCCGGCGACGTGATGCAGCGAGCGCCGCGCGGGGTTCGTGAAGTCCCATTTGCCATCGCGAAACACCTCGTCTTCGGCCCACGCCGTGACGACATCGGCGATGAACAGATCGTAGGCCGACTCGATCGCGGGCTCGCGCCGCACGCGACACTCGAGCCACGCCACGCAGCCATCGAGCAGTGGCGCACCGACGCTCTCGGCGGCGGTCGTGGCGAAGTGCGCGGACTCGAACTTGTCGACGTCACGTCCCGACACCGAACCCGCGATGTGCACCGCATCGACCATCGCGCGAGTGGGAACGTTCACCACGAATTCGCCCGACGCATCCACGAGCGTGCGCGTCTGCGTCCCCGTCGCGATCACCGCAGCGACGCGGGCAGGCTCGAAATCGAGCGGCATGACCCACGCGGCGGCCATCACGTTGCGCGCACCGTTCGCCGCGCTCGTGATCAGCGTGGTCGGACCGTGGTTCAAGAGTCGGTACGCTTTGCTCGTCGCGATCCGCGTTCGCATCGCGCGATCGTATGCCTCTCGCGATCGCATGCGCACTCTGCAACCATTGCCGCGTCATGCCCATCGCGCGGATCAACGGCACCGATCTCTATTACGAAGACTCCGGCCCTGGGAGCACCGGTGAGACGATCGTTTTCAGTCACGGCCTCCTGTTCAGTTCGCTGATGTGGGAAGCGCAGGTCGCCCACTTTCGCGGACGATACCGGTGCATTGCCTATGACCATCGCGGCCAGGGTCGCAGTGCCGAGGCGAACCTCTCGGTCGTCGGAATGGAACTTGTCTACGACGACGCGGTCGCGCTGATCGATCGGCTCACCCGGGATCCGGTGCACTTCGTCGGTCTCTCGATGGGCGGCTTCGTCGGGATGCGCATTGCAGCGCGTCGACCCGAGCGACTTCGCACGCTCGCGCTACTCGAGACCTCTGCCGAACCCGAGCCGCCGGAGAACGTCCCGCGCTACGAACGACTGGCCGTCGTAGCGCGCTTGTTCGGGGTGGGCGTGGTGAGCGAACGGGTCATGAAGATCATGTTCAGCCGCTCGTTTCTGGACGGTCCGACGCGCGCTGCGGAACGCGCGTTCTGGAAGGCGCGACTGCTGGAGAACAAGCGGACCATCGATCGGGCGGTGCGCGGGGTGACGCAACGGCGCGGCGTAACCGACGAACTCGGTGCGATTCGAACCCGCACGCTCGTGGCGGTCGGCGAGGAAGACGTCGCAACCGTGCCGGCGAAGTCCGAGCGGATCCATCGTGCGATCTCGGGATCGCGGCTCGTGCGGATCCCGAACGCGGGCCATTCGTCGAGCATCGAGCAGCCGGCGTTGGTGAACGAGGCTCTCGAGAGTCTCCTGCGCGGGGAGTGACGCCGTGGTCGACGCGACAACGATTGCCCCGACACGCATCCATCGCGCACCATCATTTCGATGACCGATCCCGCGCGCCGCACTCTCCTCGTCGCGAATCCCACCGCACAGAGCGGCAAGAACGCGGAACGCATCGATCGCGCGCGTGCGCTGCTCGATCGCGCCGGCATCGCGCACGAATTCCAACCCACGCTTCCCGGCGGCGCGACGGTCGCCGCGGTGGCCGCGCGATTGAAAGCGGAGCCAGTCGACACCGCGGTGTACATGGGCGGCGACGGGACGTTCGCCGAAGTCGCCAAGGCGATCATCGCGTCGGGTCGCACGGAATCCGTGCGTCTCGGCATGCTTCCCACCGGCACCGCCAACGACCAGGGCAAGAGCTTCGCGCTGAGCAGCGAACCACACGCACTCGAGCACAACGTGAACGTCATCGCAGCCGGACGCGGCGCGCGACTCGATGTGGGCAAGGTCCGCGCGTTCGACGATGCCGGTCGCCCGATCCGCGAGGACTACTTCTTCGACAGCGCAGGCTGGGGGATCAGCCCGCGCGTGCTCGCGCTGCGCAACGAAGACCGGCAGCACATCGCGTCGATTCCGATCGTGCGTGACGTGTATCGCGATCAACTCGTCTACGCGGGCGCGCTGCTGCGCACGTTCGTCAGTTCGTACGCCGAGGACGACGCGTTCGACATCGACGGCACGGTCGACGGCAAGCCGATCCGGTACCGCGGTCTCACCGACCTGATCGTGAAGGGGACGCGGATCTACGGCGGCATCTGGGTCTTCGATCCGCAGGCGCGTCCCGACGACGGGCGCTTCGAAGTCGTCCCGTTCAGAGAGCGCGCCGACTGGCTCTCGAAGGCATTGGTTCATCTCGAACACACCGGCATGTTCGCATCGGCGCTCGAGTCGATCGGTGTGCGTCACTCGACCGGCACGAGCGGCGGCGACATCGCGTTCACGATCGACGAGCACCCGGGCGCGCTCCCCGTCCGCGCACAGATCGACGGCGAGGAGTTCCCGAGCAGCGCATCGGTGCGCATCGCAGTCGAGGCGCGGCTGCTGCGATTGATCGTCCCCGCGGAATTCGCGACCGAGTGATGCGCGCGCTCTTTCGCGACACGCTTCGTTCGTTCACGCGGCACGGCGGCACGCTCCTCGGCGGCGCGCTCGCGTTCTTCGCACTGCTCTCGGCACTCCCCACGTTCGTCATCGCGCTCGACATCACCGGGCGTGTCACCAGCGAGAGCGCAGCGCGTGCCGAACTACTGCGCGGTCTCCGCAGCTGGATGGGCCGCGACGGCGCGCGCACCGCCGCGATGCTCCTCGACAACACGCACTTCAGCGGGACGGGCTTGCTGGAACGCGTCATCGGCGGACTCGTGCTGATCTACGGTTCCACGCGGCTCTTCTCGCAGACGCAGCGCGCGCTCAATCACATGTGGGACGTCACCGCTCGCCCACCGAGCGATCTGCGCGGACGCTTGCTGCGCGTGCTCGAGAAGCGCGTCCTCGCGTTCGCGATGGTGCTCGTGTGCGCGCTGTTCCTTCTCGCATCGACACTGCTTCGCGCGATGGCCGACCATGCGAGCGACATGGTTGGAACAACGCTTCCGCACCACTGGCACACCTTCGATCATTTCCTCACGTTCGGTGTCAGCACCTTGCTCTTCACCGCAGTGTTCAAGTGGCTCCCGGACGTGAAGATCGCGTGGCGCGATGCCGCTGCCGGTGCGTTCTTCACCGCGCTTCTGTTCGCGGTCGGCAAGCTCCTCATCGCGCGGTATCTGGCCCACAAGTCGAACGGCACCGTCTTCGGCGTGGCCGGCTCGGTCGTCATGGTGATGCTGTGGGTGCACTACACTGCGCAGATCTTCTTCCTCGGCGCTGCGTTCACTGCAGTGCGCGCGCAACGCGTCGGCCGGCCGCTGCTGCCGACGGAAGACGCGTTGCGGATCTCTGTCGAGGGCGAGTTGTAGAGACCCGCTACTTCTCTTTCGACACGTACACGCCATTCCAGTCGGCGTCGGGCGGATGCGCCTCGAACTGCTGGCAACGGTCACGCATCGCGCGAGCCACCGGATCGTTCGGTCGCGTCGCCAGCACCTCGTCGTAGAGCCCGCGCGCCTTCGCGAAGTCGCGCGCGAGATACGCATCGAGTGCGGCTTCACACGTCGCCGCCAGCGCGTGCGCCCACGCATCGCCATCGCCCACGCGGGTCAGCAGTTCGTACACGCGGATCCCGCGCGCTTTGCCCTTCACGGCCACCAGATCGACAGGCCGCGCCACCACCCGGTGCTTCGCCGCGCGGTACGTGTCCTCGCTCACCATCAACGCTGTCTGGTAGGCCTTGTTCAGCCCTTCGAGACGCGCCGCCAGATTCGCGACGTCACCCATCACGGTGTAGTTCATTCGCTCGGGGGTGCCGATGTTGCCGACCAGCACTTCGCCGGTCGCGAGTCCGATGCGCGCGTTCAAGCGCTGCAACTCGGGTCCGCCTTCGCGCTTCAACTGCGCGAGTCGTTCTTCGCACGCGAGCGCGGCCTCGCACGCCATCGCAGCGTGATCGGGGTTCTCGCCCGGCGCGCCCCAGAACGCCATGATTCCGTCGCCGATGAACTTGTCGACCGTGCCGTGGTGGGTCGAGATCGTGCGGGTCATCGCATCGAGATAGCCGCCGAGGAACGCCACGAGTTCGTCGGGCTTCATGGTCTCCGCGATCGTGGTGAAGCCGGCGAGGTCGGAGAAGTAGATCGTGACGTTGCGCACGCGTCCGCCCAGCACCGCGGGTTCGCCCGACTCCAGTACGAGGCGCACCAGGTCACGCGGCACGTAGCTCGCGAACGAACGAAGACCGTTCTTCATGTTCGACAGCGCGCGATTCATCAGCGCCATCTCGCGCAGCAGGGTGGGCGGCGACGGTCTGTCGACGAGCTTGAACTCACCGACTTCTTCCATCTCGCCCGCGAGCTTCACGAGCGGCACCGAGATTCTCTGCGCGAGAATCGCCGCGACCGCGAGTGCCGCGAAGAGCGCGCCGAGGGAGATGAGCAGCGAGATGACGTTGTTGCGATGCACATCGCCCATGAAGTCTTCCTCGGGGGCGATCGCGCCGATGACCCAGTCGACGCCGGTGTCGACCTGGAATCGCGTGAAGCTCGCGAGGTAGCGCTGGCCGCCGTGCGCGAAGACGAACTGGCCGCTGTTCGCGCCGCGCCCGCGCGCTTGCACTTCGGCGTAGTACGTCCGCGCCACGGGATCGCCGACGTGATCCATGCGCACCAGGTCGGGCTCCGCGCCGCCGCGATTCACGATCTGTGCGGTCGGGTGCGCGAGAAGGGTGCCGCCGTGGGTGAACACGAAGACCTGCCCGTGCGCGCTGGGTTGGAGGGTCGCTACGAACTCCGAGAGACTGCGAAGATCGAAGTCGATCGTGAACACGCCTTCGAGCGCGCCGTTGGCGCCGCGACGCGGGAGGGTGGCGGTGATGCCGGGCGTGTCCGAGTGGAAGAACACGTACGGTTCGGTCCACACGCGAGTCGTCGCGCCGCGCGCGATGCCGTACCAGGGACGCCGACGCGGGTCGTAGTTGTTTCGCTCGGCCGGGCGCGCGTTCCATGCACCATCGGGGGCGACGTCGGACTCGGTGACTTCGTTGTGGTCGTCGTGCTGCGCGCTGAGATTCACTCGCAGCGCGCCGCCGTCCAGTCGATAGGCGCCGGTGAAATCGCCACGCTCGTTGCCGTAACTCACCCACGAGAACTCGGGGTTCGCTTGCAGCGCAGTGAGGAACAACCGGGCGAGGGAGGGCTGGTCCGGCGCGACGAGCCCGGCGTCGAGTTCGCGCTGCAGCATTTCGAGCGTCGGGGGTGCGTGCATCAAGCGCGCTCGCGTCTGGGTGACCGCGCGTCGCGAGACTTCGTCGAAGAGGCGCTCCGCGAGGTCGGTGACCACACGTCGCGAGCGGAAGTACGAGTTCGCGATGATCAGCCCGCCCGTTGCGATGACGAGCACCGAGATCGCGATGAGCAGACTCAGCCGGAACCCGATCAATCGTGACTTTGCGTCGGGGGTCAGCGACGACGATGACGGCGGCGGCACCGCCGCGAGCGGAGGGGGGCGATGCGAACTCTTCGGAGCGTCGTCGCGTACTGCCATCCGCGGCAGGATCCGAGTGACGAAGCGGCAACGTCAAGCAGTGAGTGCCCGCGATGTGGATGCGTCCGGCCCGAGCGCTGGTGCAGAATCGCGCGCGATGTCTGCGACGAACGAAGGCGAATCGAGATCGTTGTGGACGATGGCGGCGTGGGTGGCGCTGGCGTTCTGCGTGCCGTTCGTCGTCACGACCTTTCCGCCCGCGACCGATCTCCCGCAGCACGTGGCGCAACTCCGTTTGCTCGTGAGTGCGCTCCACGATCCGCACGGACCATACGCCGTGCAATGGCTCGCGCCGAATTCCCTCGCCTACGTTTTCGTCGGCCTCGGATGGGTGCTCTCGTCGCCGCTCGTGGCGGGGCGTATCGCGCTCGCTGGGATCCTGGTGGCGTGGATCGTCGCGACCGCGGCCCTCGCCGATGCGCGCAAACGCTCCGCCGCGGGTTTCGTCGTCGGGTCGCTCTTCGCGTTCAGCCACGTCCTCTATTGGGGTTTTCTCGAGTTCCTCGTCGGGTGGCCTTGCTTCGCGGCCTTTGTCGCACTCGTCGCGCCGGTCGATCGCCCCGTCACCACGCGCCGCTGGATCGGGGCCTGCATCGCGGCCATTGCGCTCTACGCGGCGCACGTACTCTGGCTCGGCGCGGCCGTCGGCGTGGTGTTCGCGATGTCACTCGCCGACCGTCGCCCCCTTCGCGAAGCACTCGCGCGCATCGCACCACTCGGTCCGATGCTCGTGGTCGCCGCGGTATGGTCGATCCGGCTGCGTGCGGAGCGCACGGCGGGCGGATTCGACGTCGCCGCGCATTGGTACGTGATGCCGTGGTTGCGGTTGGCCCCGTCGTATTTCGTCCGCACTTCGCTGGGTGGACTGCGCGGGCCGCTCGAAACCGGCGTGCTCGCGCTCGTCGCGATGTACTTCGTCGCGGCGATCCACACGGCGGTCCGTCGCGGCGGAAGCGACCGCGCATTGCTCGCAGCCTCGGCGATGTTCGGCGCAGTCGCGCTCGTCGCACCCGACATGTACCTCGGCACCCTTGCGTTCGCATCGCGCTGGCTCCCGTTCGCGCTGGTGTCGCTCGCGCTCGCGCTCCCGCAGCCGGCGTGGCGTCCGAACGTCTTGCGGCGGCTCGCGTTGGGAACCGCGATGGTGTTCGTCGCCGTCACCACCGCGGCGTGGGCGGCGTTCGAACAGGAACTCACCGGACTCGACCGCGCGCTCGCGGTGCTTCCCGCGAACGCGCGCATCGTCGGGCTCGATTTCGTGCGGTACAGCGACGTGATCGAGGCAGAGCCCTTCTTCCAGATGTTCGCCTACGCGCAAGCGCTCCACGGCGGCGAGTTGAACTTCTCGTTCGCCGAGCACGGTTCGAGCCTCGTTCACTATCGAGTGCCACGACCGGTCGAGTTCGGACGCGGCCTCGAGTGGCACCCGATGACGTTTCGTGCCCGCGACGCCGCCGTGTTCGACGCTGCCCTGGTGAACGCGCTTCCGTCCGTCCACGAACAATTCGCACACTTGCCGGGCGTGGTCGCACTCACGACCAGCGGCCGGTGGCGCGCCTATCGATTCGTTCACGCGGCGAGCCGATAGCGACACGAAGTGCGGGCATCGCTACTGGCACACGCCGATGATGCAACTCGAGCGACAGCGCACCGCCGGCGCCCGGCAATCGCACGTTCCACCCCAGCATGATTCCGCGCCGCTGCAGACGTGACCGCACGAGCCGCAGTTCATCCGGTCGAGCGCGGTCGACGTGCACCCGCTCGCGCAGTCGGTGAGCGGACCGCACTGGCACGCCCCTCCCGAGCAGGAAGCGGGTCCACAGTCGTGCCCGCACGTACCGCAATTCGCGGCGTCGGTGTCCAGATCGACGCAGGAACCGCCGCAGTCCTCGGTGCCCGACGGACACGCGCACGTGCCGTCGACGCAAGTGTGACCGCTGGCGCAAACGTGTCCGCACGAGCCGCAATTCGCGTTGTCCGCGCTGACGTCCAGGCATGTCCCGCTGCAGTCGATCGCCGGCGTCGTGCACAGACACACGCCGCCCGCGCAGGTGCCCGCACCACAATCGTGTGCGCATGCGCCGCAGTTCATCGCGTCGTTCGTGAGATCGACGCAGTTGCCTCTGCATCCCGTGAGCCCGGTGGCGCATCCGGCGCACGCGCCGCTCGCACAGGTTTGCCCCGCGATGCACGCCGTCTCGCAATTGCCGCAATGGCTCGTGTCGACCGAGACGTCGACGCACTCCGCGCCGCACATCATGCTCGGCGATACGCAGGCGGGCGGGGCGTCGATGACCACCGTGTCGTCGCCGTCGGGAAGCGGCGCACCGTCGTCGGCAATCGCGGCCCGATCGATTCCGACGACGTCGACATCGACGCGTGCCGCGTCCTGCTCGTCTCGCGCACGGTGCGAGAGAGCGCACGAGGTCACGAGGAACAATCCGACGATCGAGAACCGTATCGTCCCGTTCGATGACATGCGTTTCGCAGTGTCTCGCAACTCTGCGCGGAGAGCGAGCCGCCCTGCGCGCTCGTTCTACCGCGCGGCCGACGCAGGCAGCGCTGCCAGTTGCGCGAGCCATTCGGGCGTGACGGGGTCATGCCCGGCGAGAAACGCCTCGACGTGTGGCAGCGAGTCGAGTCCCCAGAAGACCTCGTCGTCGATGCGTATGCTCGGCACGCCGAACACGCCGCGGCGAATCGCATCGTCGGTGTTCGCGCGCAGCACCATCTTCGTCTCGTCGCTCGCCGCTTGTGTCATCAGCGCTTCGACATCGAGTCCGAAACCCGCCAGCACGTCACGAATCACTTGCGGATCTTCGACGCCCCGCCCGCTGGTCCACACTTCGCGATAGAGCGTGTCGATGACGGCGCGGCGAACGACAGGCGCGAGCGGGAGACACGCGACGCGCAGCGCGAGCAACGGATTGAAGGGGTGACTCGGCGGCATCGCGATCGGCAGTCCGTGATCGCGCGCGAGGCGAAGGATGTTCTTGAACGTGTAACTCCGCTTCGACGGGATCTCGGCCGGGCCCTTCTGCCCGTTCACGTTGAGCATCGCCGCGAAGAGCACCGGGACCGGGATCACTTCGCAGTGATTCTTCGCCGCGAACGGATGAATCTTCGACCACGCGAGGTACGCGTAGGGCGAGATGAAGTCGAAGTAGAAGTGCAGCGGGCGCAGAGCCGGAGTGGCAGCGGGGTCGGGCATCGTGTGCGGAGCGTACCGCAGAGGAAGATCGTTCCGCGTCGTTCAACGCGCGGCGAGCGCCATCGCGACGGTGCGGAGATCGTCGAAGTCGAGGGGCGCGTCGAGAACGCCTCGCGTGCCAAGGGCCTCCGCGCGATCACGCAGCGTCGCATCGGCTCGCGTCGAGATGATCACTGCGCGCCGCAGATCGAGGTAGTTCGCGAGCGCACCGAGCGCATCGAGACCGGAGATGCACGGAAGCTCCGCGTCGACGACGAGCAGATCGAAGGCCGCGCGCCGCCCGTCGATCGAGTTGCGAACGAGCGCGATGAACTCGTCGCCGTTGCGGGCTTCGCTCACCGCGAACCCGTCGACCGAGAGCGCGTCGACGATCGAACGCCGGAGCAGCTCGTTCGATTCCGCGACCAGGACGTGAGGACGAGACTGTGAACCACGAGTCGAGGCAGCGCCGATCGAAGGAACGCGCATGGGCACCGAGGACCTCCGTGTGAGCATGGCGCCGACGAATTGCAGGGCGCGTGCCGATGAACACGAAGCGCGGGTGCGAAGGATTCTCTCCGCTACGTGCGCGCGATCTGCAGTGATGTCGCGTCGCGCACGCACGCTCGCGCTTCGTGCGCAGCGACATTCGCAGCGACAGTTGTGTCGCTGGCCACGGCGCGAGCCGTTCACGCGTTCGTACTCGCGGGTGGGCGAGGGTGCGTGCGGTGATTACTTTCCTGCGCGGACCAGACGGCCGGGACGCGCCTCGGTGAGTCGATCGTCGAGAATCACCGGCTCGCCACGCACCAGCGTCGCGCGATAGCCCGCGGCGTCCTGCAGCAGTCGCTGCCCGCCGGCGGGAAGGTCGCGGACCATGCGCGGTCGCTTCAGCGAGAGGCGTTCGAGGTCGATGACGTTGAGATCGGCGCGCAGTCCGGGTGCGATCTCGCCGCGATCGTGGAAGCCGGCGTAGCGCGCGGTGTCGCTGGCGAGCATCTGGATCGCGCGTTCGAGCGGGAGCTTTCCCTCGGCGCGGTCGCGTACCCAGTGAGTGAGAAGGAACGTGGGGAAGCTCGCATCGCACACTGTGCCGACATGCGCGCCGCCATCGCTCAGACCAGCGAGCGCGTACCGATGCGTGAGCATGGTGCGCACGTTGTCGAGCGAGAACTCGGTGTAGTTGAAGATCGGGAAGTACAACAGCTGGCGGCCGTCGTCTTCGAGCATGGCGTCGTAGAGCGCTTCGAGCGCACCGACGTTTCGACCGAGCGCTTCGGCCGCGAGCGAATCGCCGGGTGTCGGTTCGTAGTTCGGATGCTCGCCGAGTCGGAACAGCCGCATCGCGACCATCCCGAGATTCGCGAGGAAGCGATCGACCATCGGCGGCACCGCGCTGCCGTCGCCCGCGACCGGATCCGACTTCTCGCCGAGGAGTCGCTCCTTGAACGCCGGATCACGCATCAGCGCCACGCGCTTCTCGAGCGGCTCGTGCGCGATGGCCTTGTAGCTCGGGAATCCGATGAACGGATGAAAGGTCGCTTGCAGTCCGATCATCACGCCGATGCCGCGCGGCGCGACTTGTACGCGCATCGTAGTGCCCGCCGCGTTCGCCTGCTCGACTCGCGCGAGGATCTGCCGCCACTGATCGGAAGCGAGGTCGCGTTGCGAAAGCGACACGGAAACCGCGTGTCCGTGTGATGCGCGCGCCATCCGCTCGAGCACGTCGAACTCGGGATCGAAGCGCTCGGGACCGCGCTCCATGTCGAAGTCGCTCACCGCTTGGATCACGCCGTGTGTGAATCCCTCGAACGCGCTCGCGAGCGTCTCGAGTTCGTGAATGCTCGCTTCGGCGGCCGGCGTTGCCGCGGCCGTC